>CAVEUG010000001.1:0-5971 GCA_963618895.1 Slackia isoflavoniconvertens
AATCATCATATAATGTTCCATCAGTATCATCAGATGAGTTATATTTAACAAAATCGCCATGAGTTACTATATGAGCATTTGTGTTTTTAATTGTAACATCAGTTAATGCATCAACACCATCGCCATGAGTATCAAAATTAATTGTTGAATTTTCTATTGTTAATCCACCCTCTTTTGAGTGAATTGCGTCTTTTAAAGATGTGAGCGTTAGTTTTGCATTAGTGATTTCTACTCCAGCTTTAGAATTTAAAGCGTGTGAATTACTACTTGTAACAATTAAATGTGTATTTTGGATATTGAGTCCTTTTGCTGCTTGAATAGCAACACCTGAATCGACTTCATCCGTGCTTAAACCATTTCCAGAAACATATAAGTACCCTTTACCCGTAATGTTGAGCGGAACTTTTTTCACTAAAATTGCAGCCTCTAAAGTATTATTTTCTGAATCAGTAATTGTGTTTTTTGTAGCACTTGGGATGTAAATCTCAATTGATTTAGCTCCTTTTACTTCAATTGGAGAGTCAGTTAAGGATGTTAATGTTAAATTGTTTAAAATTAATTTTGCATCTTCTTCTGAATCAACGACTATACGTGCATCGTCGTTTGTTCCAGTAATGACATAAGTGCCACCATCACTGATTTTATATTGACCAGCTGCCTCAATTGTAGAAACATCAATAGTGTTATCTTCATTTTCTTCAATATCTTCTTCGGTTTGATCATCGAAATCTTTTTCAATATCAATTTCATCTTCTTCTTCAGCTTTTTCTTCTTCATTATCGTAAGAAGTATTAGAATCAGTGTCTGTTTTATCAGTGGTATCACCATTGTTTCCAGTATTGTTGTTTCCGGAATCGGACGATGTTGAATTACATCCAACTAATAATATAAGTGGTAATAAACAAAGTAATATTTTTTTCTTTTTCATAAGTTTATCCTCCTTGGATGTTTGTATTATAGGAAGCGAAACTTAAGCGAACCTTAAAATAAACTATTTTTTTAAAATTATTTCAAAATAAATACTTTTATTATTATCTTTTAAGTATGTTTTGATTTCACCGTTATGTTCTTTAACAATTGCTTGAGCAATAGAAAGACCAATACCAAAGCCGCTTCTTGATTTACTTCTTGATTCATCAAGAGTGTAGAAACGATCAAAACAATATTTTAATTTTTCTTCATCTACATTTTCTACACTATTTGAAAAAGTTAAAGCCACTTTTTTCTTATTGTCTTTTAATGAAATATCAATCCATCCATCTTTGCTTACATACTTAAAAGCATTATCCAAAAATATTCCATATAATTTTAAAATCAAACTTTCATCACCATCATAAATAGTATTTTGCGGAACTGTATATGTAAATTTAATATTGTTGTCAATTGAAAGAGATTCATATGATTCAATAGCTTCTAAAAGCGAATCTGACATATTGAATTTTTCTTTTTTGGTGTTTCCATTTAGTTCTTCTATTTTATTTAAAGAAACCATTTCATTAATAAGTTTTCTCATGCGGCTTATTTGTTCTTGAGAAGAATTAACCCATTTATTATTTTCATTTTCGCTTTCTAAAACATCTAAATTTGCACTAATAATTGCAAGAGGTGTTTTTAATTCGTGGGAAGCATCGGTTAAAAACCTTCTTTGAGATTCATAATTTTTTTCGTATGGTCTAATAACTTTTTTAGAAAATAAGAAGCTAAAAGCGGTAATCAAAATAAAAGCTGATAAACAAATGGAAGTAGATACAATATAAGTAGAGTTAAGGGCTTCCTTTTCGCTTCTTGCATCTAAAACAACTGCGGTATCGCCGCTTTTATAAAAATAAAAATAGTTATAAAAGCCACCATTTTTGCTTCCTTTAAAAATATTATTAGAAAGTGTTGTTAATTCGTTTTGGTTTAAAGGAAACATATTGTTCTCTTGAGAAGGTTTTCATTGCTTTTATCGTTTGGCCCATCATTTTTTTCTTGTTCTTCTAATGGGTATTTTAGTGCAACAATCGCATCTTCTTTCAATCTTGATGTAGTTTTAAAATATAAAATTGTATTTAAACTAAGGCCGATGACAAAAAGAGTTACAAATGAAATTGTACTTGTCAATAAAGTGAACTTAAGCCGCAACTTTTTAAACATTTTTCTTCTCCAATTTATAACCTAAACCTCTTACAGCTTTTATTGAGAGGGGGCACTTTAGGTCAACTAACTTTTTTCTTAGGTTTGATATAAAAACCCACACTGAAGAAATGTCGCTATATGAGTCGCTGCTCCATGCTTCTTGCAAAATTTTATCTGCACTATATAAAGCTTCAGGATTTCTTAAGAATAATTCCATTATTTGATATTCTTTATTTGATAGTGGGGAAGTTTTTTCATTATATATTAATGAGCAACATTGAGAATCTAGTAATAGACCTTCAAATTCTAAGTTTATTTTTGTAATGCCATCTTTTCTTTTAATTAATGCTTTAATTCTTGCTAAAAGTTCTTTAGCTGAAAATGGTTTTGGCAAATAATCATCCCCACCCAAATCAAAACCTTTAACTCGATCATCAACATCAGCTTTAGCGCTTAAAAATATCACTGGAGTATTGTTATTATTTGCTCTTATCCTTTTTATTACTTCATATCCATCAAGCTTTGGCATCATTATATCTAATAAAAGGCAGTCAAAATGTTCATAATTTATATAGTTTAGTGCTTCTTCGCCATCATAAGCGACATCAACAATATAGTGATTGTTTTCTAAAATTTCTTTATAAGCTTTTACAAAATCTTTTTCATCATCAACAAGTAATAATCTCATAATTCACTGCCTTTCGAAATTATTTTATATTATATTCCTTAAATGAACCTTAAAATTTAGAATTAATTAAAATTATTTTGTTAATTTCTTTTTTAATTGCTTATTTAAAAAATAAAGTAACAATGTTAATGAATATGCGCCAACAAAGAAACCTACAAAAACAAGTATAATATGCAAGAAATTTCCATTTCCTAGTAATCCGTACCAATCATATGTTTTAACTTCTCCAAATTCGCTTGAAACCCAATGACAAAAAAAGTTTGAAATATAGAAAATTCCATATGAAAGTATTGGCAATACACCGAAAGGTATATGTTTGATTGCTAAATTGCAATCATATTCAATAAATAAGAAATTAAGAATAGACAAAACTGGAATAATTAAATGGAAGAATAGGTTAGAACCTTTAAACATCGTAAAATAACTGCCACCATTAATTGCATCTCTTGGCGCAAGGATGGTAATAACAATTAAAAAAGTTATCATAACACTAGTTGCGCCTGATAAATATAATATTTCAGCTAATAAAGGCATCTTTTTATTATTAGAAATCATTATTATTCTATTTATGGCAATAATTAAAGAAATTAATCCCATGTATAAATTGGAAAGAACAGTAAAATATTTAAGTGAACCTAATCCTTCAGAAGAAAGAGTAATAGAACCATCACCAATCATCATATAAACCCAAGAAGAAAATGATGCTATAAAAATAAATAAATTAAAAACTAACGAAATAATATTTCTTTTTTTCTGGTCCATAATTACAACCTCGATTTTAAGTAATTATAAAACCAATAAGTAAGTGGTTCTACTTTTATTTTTTTAAATCATAAGTGTATTATAATTATATGAAATTAATATCGTTTAATGTTAATGGGATAAGAGCCATTTTAAAGAAATCCTTTAAAGAAGATTTTGAAAAACTTAATGCAGATATTTTTGCAATCCAAGAAACAAAGTATAGTGAAGTTTTGCACTTAGATTTTCCATTTATGCCTGAAGGATACAATATTTATTGGACTAATAGCAAAGAGAAAAAAGGTTATTCAGGAGTTGCAATTTTCTCGCGAATTAAACCTATTTCAATTCATTACGGGTTGGACGATGGCAAATACGATGAAGAAGGAAGGGTCATAACTTTAGAATTTGATAATTTCTATTTTGTTGCTTGTTATGTTCCTAATAGTGGCGAGGGGCTTGTTAGGCTAGATTTTAGGATGACTTTTGAAATAGATTTAAAAGCATATTTAAAGAAGTTAGATGCAATTAAACCGGTCATTTATTGTGGTGATTTAAATGTAGCGCATGAAGAAATAGATATCAAAAACCCAAAAGCAAATACAATGAATGCAGGCTTTACTAAAGAAGAAAGAGAAAAAATGACTGAACTACTATCTTGTGGTTTTATTGATACTTTTCGTGAATTACATAAGGAAACTATTAAATATTCATGGTGGAGTTATATGTTTAACTCGAGAGTTAGAAATGTGGGGTGGAGAATAGATTATTTTTTAGTATCGAAAAGAATATTTGACGATGTTAAGAGCGCTGAAATACATAATGAGATTATGGGTTCTGACCATTGTCCTATTGAATTAGACATCGATTTATGAAAATTTTAATTACTGCATTCGGCTCTTTTTTGAAAAACAACATCAATTCCTCATTGGAATGCATGAATGAGCTTCCTTCTTCAATAGATGGGGCAGAGATTATCAAGTATGAACTTCCTATAAGTTATATTGGTGCACGAGTGAAAATGTTAGCATTAGTAGAAGAGAAAACTCCAGATTTAGTAATTTCTATGGGACTTGCCGCTAGTAGAGATAGTATATCATTAGAAACTAGAGCGTATAATTTAATGGATTCAAAAGTACCAGATAATGATGGCAATATTTTTAATAACACAAAAATTGATAAAAATGAAAAAAACTATATCAATTCTCAGCTGGATTTATTAAAAATTAAAAACGATTTGAAGTCCAAATACACATTTATCAATATATCTAATGACCCTGGTAGATATGTTTGCAATACCGTTTATTTTACAAGTTTGTCAATGCAAATTAAAAACAATATGAAGTCTGTTTTTATACATTTGCCAAATTTTAATGCCATAGGAAAAGAAGCAATGGTCAATTGTTTAATTGATATAATAAAAGAGTTAATATCTCACTATTAGACAAGTCGATCCATTAATCCGCTTGTTGCACTTGGAAATAAATGACTATATGTATCTAATGTTTGTTGAGTTGATGCGTGTCTTAAGTGTTTTGAAACAAGTAATGGATTGCATCCTTGATTTATCATCCTTGATGCCATCGAATGCCTTAAACCATGGAATTTTATAGGATTAACTAATGCTAATTTTTCATGTTTTAGCATCATTCTTCTTATACTTGTCCTAGCAACAATATGGTTATTAAAAAATATGAAATCACTTTCTTTTTCTGGATTAACGGATTGTTTCCATTTTTTCAGATCTTTAATTAAGAAAGTTGGAAGATCAACAGAAGCTTTACTACTTTTTGTTTTTGGGGAAGAAATAAATCCATCCCTATCAACAGATTTATTTATAAAAACAGAGTGGTTATCAAAGTCGATATCTTCCCATGTTAGAGCATTTATTTCCCCCATTCTTAATGCTCCCCAATATGTTAATAAAAAATAATATTTCCATTTTTGATCTTTTTTATCAAATGTTTTGATAAATAAATCAAACTGTTCATTTGTCCAAAAACAAAGTTTTGATGATATTTCTTTGTCTTTTCTAATTGATTTTAAACACTTTATTAGTTTTTCAGAAATAACGAGGTCTAAATATTCATTTTCTTCAGCAAATATAAATAATCTTCTAGTTGTTGAAAATATCAAATTTTTTCTACTGACAGATATGTTCAAATTAGAAACATATTTTCTAAATCCCGATATTTCTTCAATTGTTAACTTATTTACAACTTTGTTTTCTTTGCAAAAATAGTTAAGAAAGTACTTATTTATTACTGTAACTCTTTCTTCATAAGTTAGTTTCTTGTATGTAAGTTGCATTTCTTCTAAAAAGAATTTGGTGAGTTCTCGAATTTTTATTTTTTCTTTTTTCATGTTAAATTCCCTCCATATGTAATTGAATATTTTGTCACAAAATTATTTTATATTTGATAT
>CAVEUG010000001.1:5981-8816 GCA_963618895.1 Slackia isoflavoniconvertens
AAATAGAGTCTAGCGAGTTCCCCAATTTTTATTTTTTCTCTTTTCATCCTAAATACCTCCGTATGTAATTGAATATTTTGACACTAAATTATTTTTTATTTGCTATCTTTTTTTAGTTTTTAATTTATTAATTAAAAAATGTATTGAGAAAAACAAATTTTTCTCTACAATTATTTTGTATCGCAAAAAGGAGGACAGAATGAAAAAAAGTTTAGAAAAAGCATTATTAATAATTCTTGGTGTTTTTGGAGTTGCGACTATGATTACTCCTGCTTTTAGGGCATTAAATAGTTCATCAACTAGTAAAATCTGGACTTATTCTTTGTATATAAGAATATTTGGTGGCGGAAGCGCAAAAGTTGGAAATACTGGTTTACTTACTTTGGCTTGGATTTTAGGTTTAGCTGCCTTAGTTACGACAATTGTATTAATAATCTTAAATTTAGTTGGTTCCGAAATGTCTAGAAAGGTCAATATAATCACGTATAGTGTTATCATGGTTTTCTATGCAGCTGGTGCAACTTTAATTATATTTGCTCCGCAATTAATCGGCAATACAACAGATGCTTGGCTTGGAATTGGAAGCATTCTAACAAGTTGTTTTATGTATGCTGGATTTATAGTTTCATTAATTTTTGTCTTAAATTATTCATTAAGAAAAGAAGATTAATAAAGTATCTAATTAAAATACTCAACTCCGCTAATTTTGGTGGAGTTTTTTTGTGGGCATATGTTTATTAGTTAAATCTCGATTTATATGATTTAAAATAATACTTGCAGTTTTGTCCCAAAAGTTGTCAAAATCACTTGCAGTTTTGTCCCAAAAGTTGTCAAAATCACTTGCAGTTTTGTCCGTTGTAGTGTTAATATCTTTTTAGAAAGCGATTAAATATGTTAAAAAGAAAGATCGAAAGAAAACTTATAGAATGGAAAACGAATAGAAAAACAGCTCTATTAATTACTGGTGCACGACAAATCGGAAAGACTTATTCTATTGAAGAATTTATTGAAAATAATTTTAAGCATTATATAAAAATAAATTTTGCTAATAGACCCGATTTAATTGATAGTTTTGTTAAAATTAAAAATGCTGATGATTTATTAGTTAGACTTTCATTGGTTGATGGAAATAACTTAATTGAAAATGAAACCATTATATTTTTTGATGAGATACAGCTTTTGTACAAAAGAAGAAATGAATTATTAGAAAATGCTTCGGAATTTGAATATGTTGACATTTTGACAATAATGAAACCATTAAGCATTGACGGAAAATACAGGTTCATTTTAAGTGGATCATTACTTGGTGTAACTTTAAATAATATAGTATTAAATCCATTAGGCTATATGGACGTTATTAAAATGTATCCTCTTGATTTTGAAGAATATTTATGGTCAAAAGGTGTTGGAAACAAAGCAATAAGTTATATTGAGAATTGTTTCAATAATTTAACACCCGTAGATGAAGATATTAACAAACAATTTCTAGATTACTTTAGAGAATATGTCTTGATTGGCGGACTTCCTGAAGCTGTTGAAACTTTTAATGAAAAGAAAAATATAAAGCTTGTCAATGATAGTCAAATCCAAATCAGAAACAATTACTTAAATGATATTACTACCTATATTAAAGATTCTATTAAAAAATTAAAAATAAATGATATTTATAAGGCGATTCCTTCTGAATTAAATTCAAAGAATAAACGTTTTATTTCTTCTAATGTATTAGATAGGAATTATTTAAAAAAAGCAGAAATATTTGATGATTTTTTGTGGTTAACAAATGCATGTGTTGCTTTACCTACTTACAATATTACAGAACCAGTAATTCCACTTGAGTTATCATCTAAAAGAAAAACTTTAAAATTATTTATGAATGATGTTGGACTACTAAATTCATGTTTATTAGATTCTGGTGTTAGAGAAAAACTATTAAATAATGAGAAGGAAATTAACTATGGTGCTCCATATGAAAATGCTTGCGCTATGGAATTATATGCTCATGGTTTTTCAGAAAGATTATATTATTATAATTCTAAAAAACATGGAGAAGTTGATTTTGTTATTGAATATAAAGACGAAATATTACCTATAGAAATTAAATCTGGCAAACCTAATCAAATGATGATTTATAATCATACAGCTTTAAACAATGTTATTAAAATTTATGATATTCCTAGATCTTTTGTTTTTGGGGAAACTAATATAATTAAGGATAAATCAAATATTATTCAACTTCCAATATACATGATAATGTTTATAAATAGAGATTAATTAGATTTAGCTTATTTTTGATTTTTATATTATGTTAAAGATATTGATAATCACTTTTATCCATATATTTGGATTTTTTCAGATTCGATATTTTCAATGAAATAAGGAAGACGTTTTTTTGTACTTTTTTGTTTTAACGTTTGGATTGTTATTAGATCTATTTCTTTTTTTAAGGTTTCGCATAAATCATTATATAAATTACCCATATCAAGCATACCTTTTAAGGTTGAACCTTCTCTATCAATAAGGATATCAATATCGCTATTTTCATTTGCATCTCCTCTAGCATACGAACCAAAAATATATACAGCATTTAAACTATATTTCTTAGCAATAGGGGCAACTTTGTTTTTGATTTCTTCGATATTTAGTTTCATTTTTAGTTCCTTGCTTATTTTATATAATATTTTAATTTAAAAAAGAAACAACTTTTAAACTTTGATAAATTTATGTTTTTGTATTTATAAGCATAAAGAAAAACATATAAGGAGGTAATCTATATTCATTGTTGCTAACAACTAATTGTTTAGGGTGAACTATGTATCCTTTATCTATATTTTT
>CAVEUG010000002.1:0-3289 GCA_963618895.1 Slackia isoflavoniconvertens
AAATTATACAATTACTGAACTTCATCATTCTTAAAAATTGAAAATCAAAGGAATTTTAAATTGAAAATCATAGGAATTTTAAATTGAAAATAATAGGAATTTCAATTAGAATGTTTCTAAGGAAATGGTTATGGAAAAATATCTGAATCGATATATCGAAAAAATTATTGAAAAAAAATTAAAGTCAAGTGGCGCTATCTTAATTGCTGGGCCTAAATTTTGTGGCAAAACAACAACTAGCAGTTTATATGCAAAAAGTATTTATCGCTTAAACACAACTTCAATAATTAATAATACAAAATTAAATCCAAAATTAGCTTTAATAGGCGACAATCCTCATCTTATTGATGAATGGCAAAAAGTACCAGATATTTGGAATTATATTAAAGAAGATTTAGATGTAGATTATAAATTTGGAGCTTACATTTTGACCGGAAGCTCCACCCCTGTAGATAAAACTAAAATTCAACATAGCGGAGCAGGTAGAATAACACCTTTGAAAATGTACACAATGTCATTATACGAATCATCAGATTCTAAAGGTTTAGTTTCTTTGTCAAAACTATTCGAAAAAGGTAAAATTGACATAGTTGATCCAAATTTAAATTATACTTTAGAAGACACGGCATATTTAATTTGTCGTGGCGGGTGGCCACTTTCAATAAATAAAGATAAAGATGTTGCTTTAGATATTACTAATAACTATTATTCGAGTTTATTTTATTTTGACGATAATAACAATGAATTCTTCAGAAATAAAAAACCAGATACATTTAAAATAATTCTAAAAAGTTACGCTAGAAATATTTCAACTGAAGCATCTATAAAAACAATAATTAATGATATAACTAGCAATAACGATAGGACAATGGACGAAAAAACATTTAAAGAATACTTAAATGCCCTAAAAGATTTATATATCATTGAAGATATGGAAGCATGGTGCCCAAACATTAGATCAAAAACGTCCATTACATCAACTCCTACTCGTCATTTCGTTGACACATCAATTGCTTGTGCAGCTTTAGGATTATACCCTAACGACTTAATTAATGATTTCAATTCATTTGGATTATTTTTTGAAGATATGGCTGTTAGAGATTTAAGAATTTATTCTCTTTTACTTAATGGAGAGGTAAGGCACTATAGAGATAATGCAGGACTTGAATGCGATGCAATTATTCATCTTTCAAGTGGAAAATGGGCAGCCATTGAAATTAAACTTGGGGGTGAAGAATTAATCGAAATTGGTGCAAAAAAATTAAATCTTTTAAGAAATAAAATTAAAGAAAAAAGCGATTTTTGCGAGCCAACTTTTATGATGATTTTAACTGCTTTTGGTCCTTTATATACTAGAGAAGATGGAATAATTGTTGTTCCAATTAATTTATTAAGAGATTAATTTTGAATCATTACTTTACTTTTATAAATCAACCACAAGAAATTGCTTCTTACATTCTTATAAAAAAAGAAGTTAAGACCGAAGCCTTAACTCCCTTCATTCTTTATATTTTTATATATTACCAGCAATCATGTAAGTACCAGGTATGATTTCTATTGTTAGTTATCGCATCGTAGTAGTATTTTCTAATTGGAAGATTCTTATTAACTGTGTACCATGAATCGCCGATATATAATGTTTCATAAGTTCCATCTAATACTTCTTTTCCATCGTTTAATGTTGCGAAGCAGAGATAGTAGTTGTTATCACAATTGTGGAAGACTGTTTCTTTGATATCGAAGTTCCAGTTATGGTATGCGTCAACTTTATATACTAAACTTCTTGTATAATCACCTTGTAAATTGTAGTAAGTTGATGTGATAGCTTTATCATCATAATTGATACCACTTCCATCTGAGTATCCATTTGCGTTATATAAACCAACTGCTTTATTGAAGAGTTCTTCGTTATTTGCATGGAATCCAGCTGATTTTAAGTAATCAATCATCGTGTAATTTGGATCATAGAATGCTCCAGCATATGTTTTATAGTCTTTTGCAACATTTGCTAAGAAGTTTTGATCTGGCTTGAATTGAAGAACTCTAGAATCATTTTGACCATATCCACCATCTTCTCTTGTGTAGTAATCCATATATAAGGAAGCTCTTGTATCATCATTTTCTTTATCGTTAATGTTGAAGGTTAAGGTTGCCATACGGAATGAATATTCTTTATTGGTCGACATATAAACATTGATTCCTTGTTCTTTTTTATCAATTAATGGTTGAAGAACATTGTCGAGATAATTTTTGAATTTTTCGTTAACTGCATTTACCATTGTGACCATTTCAGTCATTGCTCTTTTATAGGTCGCTACTGTTGCTGCATCTTTTCCAAGAGCCATGTAATAGAGTTGGAATTTTGCAAGATTTGTACAAGCAAGGAGTGTTTCAAGAATTTGAGCCATGAATTTGCTTGTATTAGCAATTTTGAATGTAGACCAGGTATTGTAAACACCTAAAGTCTTGTTGTAATAAGTAAAGATATCGCTTGATGGATCTGCAGAGTTTGGTTGTAATACTGCTTCAGCTGTTTCTTGGACGAAACTTGCAAATGGCTTACCATTGATAGTTAATTTTGAAAGAGTGTTTTTATAGAAAGCTTGTCTTTCTTTTTCAACTTCTTCTTCTGTTTTAGTTGGATCATTTTCTGAATCAATAAGTGTTGAAAGACCACCAAGTACATAGATTGAAGTATAATATTGACCTTCTTTAACTTTATCGAGAACCTTACTAAGAACAGATTCCGAATATTGTTTATCTTGTTGCTCTGCTAAAGCATCAATTTTAGCTGCGATAACATTAAGTTGTTGGGTCATCTTTTCTAAAGTCTTTGTTGTAGCATCTCTGAAATCAAATCCACATTCTTTTAAAAGATTTAAGATAACAGTTTTACTATAAGTTTGGATTCCATCAACTACTAAGGATGATCCTTTAGATACTAATGTATTGAATATATCAAGAATAAAATCATCATCTTCAATACCTTTGATGTATCCTGTTCTACTAGTTGAATTGTATCTAATTACTGATTCAGTTTCAGGAATGGTTGGAGTTTCTGTTTCATTTGATTTAGATCCACATGATGCAGCTCCGAGTATTGTCATAGTCGCTAAGGCTGTTAATAATAATTTTTTCATAAGATTTGTCTCCTATTTATTTTTTTGAGATACATTTTATGTTGTTTTGTATCTCTTGACTATATATTAGCATATCAATTTTGAATTGCAAGAGAAAAAGTTACATTTTTTTATTTTTTGTAACTTTTTTTAAATTTATTAATACAACA
>CAVEUG010000003.1:0-36066 GCA_963618895.1 Slackia isoflavoniconvertens
AAAAAGCAAGGAAAAACATGTTGATTTTTTCTTGCTTTTTTGATATTTTTATATAGCATATCGGAAAATGCGAGTTATATGTAATATAACTAGGTGGAAGAAGTTGCGAAACTTCACAAAACCACTAATCACTATAGGAGGAAACGAAAGTGAGTAAGAAAATCGCAAAAGTCGTTAAGATGGAATTACCTGGCGGCGAAGCTAAACCAGGACCAAAACTTGCTAGTGCAGGCGTTGTCATGCCAAAGTTTTGTACAGATTTTAACGCAAAGACAGCTGATCGTAAGGGTCAAACTGTTCCAGTAATTATCACTGCGTATGAAGACAAAACATACTCAATGGAAATTAAGACAACTCCAACTGCTGAATTAATTATGAAGGCTGTTGGTATTCAACAAGGAAGTGCAAATCCAAAAACAACAAAAGTTGGAAAGATTACAAAGGCACAAATTAAGGAAATTGCAGAATATAAGATGCCAGATTTAAACGCTAATGATATCGAAGCTGCAATGAAAACAATTGAAGGTTGTGCAGTTAATATGGGAGTCGAAGTTATCGACTAGTTGAGGTTAATTTATGAAAAAATACGGTAAAAAATATCAAGAAGTTCTTAAGTTAATCGATACTAAGAAACTTTATTCCGTTCACGAAGCATGTGAACTCGTTAAGAAAACAAGCGTTACAAAATTTGAAAGTGGTGTTGGTTTATCAATGCACTTAAATATCGATACAAGACAAGCTGATCAGCAAATTAGAGGAACTGTTGTTCTTCCACATGGTACTGGTAAAACTGTTAGAGTTTGCGCCATTACTTCAAAAGTTGAAGATGCAAAAGCAGCCGGTGCTGATTATGCAGGTGGCAAAGAATTATTAGAAAAAGTCCTTGGTGGATGGTTTGAATTTGATGTCATGTGTGCTACCCCAGAAATGATGGGTGAAATTGGTAAAGCAGGCCGTGTCTTAGGCCCTAAAGGCTTAATGCCAAACCCAAAAGTTGGTACAGTTGGTCCAGATGTTAAGAAAATGGTCAGCGAATTAAAAGCTGGTAAAGTTGAATATCGTGCTGATAAGGATGGAAATATTAACATTCTTGTTGGTAAAGTTGGATTCGATACTGAAAAGTTAGAAGAAAACATCAACACTATCATTAACCAAATCATTAAAGTTAGACCAAGTGCTGTTAAAGGTACATATATCTTCAATAGTTCAATCCATACAACTATGGGCCCAAGTGTCAAACTTGCAGTTAGTGATCAAAAATAGTTGTTTATTAAATTAGTTTAGTTGGCTTTATATACCATAGACCGTAACGACACAGATTGTGTTTAATTATGTTACCGAGGTAGTTGTTATATCCTCATGTATATTAGCCCCTAATAAATAAAATAGGAGGTAAAGAATGAACAAAGAAGTTTTAAAAGCGAAAACAGAAGTTGTTCAAGAGGTCTCTGAGAACGTTAAAGCGTCAAGTGCTTTCGTTGTTTGCGAATATGGCAAACTTACCGTTAAGGAAATCAGTGAACTTCGTAAGACTTTACGTAGTTTAGACGCAAAAGCAGTAGTCTATAAGAACACTCTTGTCACCCGTGCTGTTGGTGATGAATATGGAGAAGATCTTAAAGGATTATTAACTGGCTCTAACATGTACTTTTTCTGTAAAGATGGTACAAATGGCAGTTTAAAAGCTATTCGTAAATTCTCAAAACAAAACGAAGGATTAAAGATTAAAGGCGGTTTACTCGATGGAAAATTCGCAACTGGTGAATACATCAGTGAAGTTGCTCAATTACCATCAAAAGAAGGACTTGTTTCTATGTTATTAAGCGTATTACAAGCTCCAATGAGAAATCTTGCATACTCTCTTAGCGAAGTCGCTAAAAAAGTTCCAGCTTCAAGTGCAGAAGCACCAAAGGCTGAAACAAGTGCAAACTAATAATTTGCAAAAAAGTTAATTACATTATAAGAAATATAAACGGAGGAAAATAAAATGGCAAAATTAACAAAAGAAGAAATCATTTCTGCAGTTGAAGAAATGAGTGTTGTTGAATTAAATGAATTAGTTAAAGCAATCGAAGAAAAATTCGGTGTTTCAGCTGCTGCTCCAGTTGGTGGCGTTGCTGCTCCTGCTGAAGAAGAAGCAAAGAAAGGACCAAGCGAAGTCAGCTTAATCTTAAAATCAGCTGGTGATAAGAAAGTTGCTGTTATCAAAGCAGTTCAAGCTATCACTGGTTTAGGTTTAATGGATGCTAAGAAATTAGTTGATGCTGCTCCAAGCCCAGTCAAAGAACACATTTCACCTGTCGAAGCTGAAGAACACAAGAAAGCTTTAGTTGAAGCTGGTGCTGAAGTCGAAATTAAATAGTTTTTTCGAAAAATTTTAACCTGCCTTACCCATTAGGGGTAGTGGCAGGTTTTTGCCTATTATTAAGGAGGGGTATGAGTCATTATTTTTTACACGATGAAGGATTAAAAAATAACGAATACGACGTTAATTTTTCATTTAACGAACATAATTTTCATCTAGTAAGCAATAATGGCGTTTTTAGTAAAAAGAGAATTGATGAGGGATCCTTTATACTTATTAATTCACTTTTATCCCAAAAAATAGAAGGCAATGTCTTAGATTTAGGATGTGGTTATGGACCAGTTGGCATAACACTCAAGTATTTCTTTAGAAATATAAATTTAGTTATGAGTGATGTGAATTCTAGTTGTATTGAACTAGCCTTAAAAAATTCACAGATGAACAGTATTGATGCAAGAGTGATTTTATCCGATGGTTTTAATAGCCTAGAAGATAGTTTTGATTGGATAGTTTTTAATCCACCAATAAGAATTGGCAAAGAAAAGCTATTTAATATATATAAGGATGCATATTTGCATTTAAATCAAAACGGGAAATTCGTAATTGTTATACGTAAAGATAAGGGAGCTCTGTCTCACGCTAACTATCTTGAAACTTTGTTTAAAAGTGTCGATTTAGTTGAGAGAAAAAGTGGATATTATGTATATATTATGAATAAGTAATTTGTTTAAAAAGGAGCGAGATAAATGATATCTTATAAAGATTATCCAAAAATTAATAACGATCGTATTAATTTTTCAAAGATTAGTGGTAAATTACCTTTACCTTACCTTGTCGAAATTCAAACTGAATCCTATAAGAGCTTTTTAAGCAATGGTATTGATGAAGTTTTAAAAGATGTTTTTCCAATTAAAAACTATGCGGAAACTCTTTCAATTAACTATAGATCTTTCCATTTAGAGAAACCTAAGTATACGTTTGAAGAATGTAAGAAAAGGGATTTAACATATAGTGCTCCACTTAAAGTGACACTTTCACTTGAAGATAGTCAATCAGGTGAAGTTAAAGAATCTGAAGTTTTCATGGGCGATGTCCCTATCATGACTGATTCTGGTACCTTTATTGTTAATGGTGCAGAAAGAGTCATTGTTAGTCAAATTGTTCGTTCCCCAGGTGCTTATTTAAGTAAGACAAGTGATATTAAATCAGGTAAAGCAATTTATGAAGCTGATTTAATTCCAACTAGAGGAACTTGGTTACAATTTGAAAGCGATGCTAAAGACTTTTTGTGGGTTAGAATTGATAGACAAAGAAAAATGCCTGCTACAGTTATTTTAAAGGCTTTAGGTTTTGCTAATGAAAACGATATTATAAGTCTTTTTGGCGATAGAGAAAGCATTAGAAATTCATTATCAAAAGATACTGAAATTAAATCATCTTTAAACGCTTTAAAAGAAATTTTTAGAAAGTTAAAACCTGGCGAACCAATTACTGATGATGGTGTCCATACTTTCTTATATCAAAAATTCTTTGATGCAAAGCGTTATGATTTAGGAAGAGCTGGTAGATTTAAGTATGCTAATAAATTAGGTATTTACAATCGTTTACCAGGTCGTATTTTGGCTGAAAATTTAACTGATGAAAACGGTGAAGTTAAATATAAGAAAGGCACTTTACTTACTAAAGAAATGGTTGATGCCTTAAAAGATGATGAATTCTTTGAAAAAGGTGCTCATACTCTTGAATTACAAGTTAATACTAAACTTGATGATCATAGTAGAGTTAATTTAGTTAAAGTTTATGCTGATGAAAAGCGCGAAAAAGAATGTAATGTTATCGGAACCGATCTTAATTTAACAGTTGCAAGAGTCACAATTAGTGATATTGTTGCAATTTTCTCATACTTTATTAATTTAATGGATGGATTTGGTGATGTTGATGATATCGATCACTTAAGCAATCGTAGAATTCGTTGCGTTGGTGAACTTATTCAAACTCAATTCAGAATTGGTCTTACTAAAATGGCGAAAAACGTTCAACAAAGAATGTCAACAACTGCTGGTATGGAAGTTAAGGAATTAACTCCACAATCATTAGTTAATGTTAGACCTGTAAATACTGCTATTCGTGAATTCTTTGCAAGTTCACAATTATCACAATTTATGGATCAAACTAACCCTCTTGCTGAACTTGCAAATAAACGTAGAATTTCAGCTTTAGGTCCTGGTGGTCTTACTCGTGATAGAGCAAGTATGGAAGTTCGTGATGTTCACTTTACTCACTATGGACGTATTTGTCCTATTGAAACACCTGAAGGTCAAAACATTGGTTTAATTAATAACCTTGCTACATATGCTAAAGTTGATCAATATGGTTTTATTAAGACTCCTTATAGAGTTATCGATAAGAAGACCGGAAAGATTTTAGAAGATACAATCTATCTTTCTGCTGATGAAGAAAATAACCACGTTATTGCTCAAGCAACTCGTGATGATATTAAAAATGGCGAATTAAATGGCGATAGAATCGTTGCTCGTTATAATGGAAAGAACGTTTTAGCTGAAAGAGAATATGTTGATTTTATTGATGAATCTCCAATGCAAATTGTTTCTGTTGCTGCTGCTTGTATTCCATTCCTTGAAAACGATGATAACACCCGTGCTCTTATGGGTGCTAACATGCAACGTCAAGCTTTACCATTACTTAGACCACATGCTCCATTTGTTGGAACAGGTCTTGAACATACTATTGCTCACGATTGTGGTTTAGCTTTAATTGCAGCTGGCGATGGAACTGTTACTTATAAAGATGCAAAAACCATCAAAGTTCAAGAAAAGGATGGTGAAAGAACTTATGTTTTAACAAAGTTTGAAGGTAGTAACCAAGGTACATGTATTAACCAAACTCCAATTGTTAAAAAAGGAGATAAAGTTAAGAAAGGACAAATCATTGCTGATGGTCCAAGTATGGAAAATGGTGACTTAGCCTTAGGTCAAAACGTAACAATTGCATTCATGACTTTTGAAGGTTACAACTATGAAGATGCCGTTATTATGTCAGATAGACTTGTTAAAGATGATGTTTATACAACTCTTCATATTGAATCTTATGAAGTTGAATGTAGAAATACAAAAAACGGTGAAGAATTAATTACCCCAGATGTTCCAAATACTTCATTAGAAGCAAAATCACATCTCGATTCTCGTGGTATTGTTCTTCCAGGAACTGATGTTAAAGAAGGAGATATTTTAGTTGGTAAAGTCACTCCACGTGGTGCAACTGAACCATCTCCAGATCAAAAATTATTAGATGCTATCTTTGGTGATAAATCAAAAGATGGTAAAGATACTTCACTCCGTGTCCCACATGGTGGTGCAGGAACTGTCTTAGATATTAAAGTTTTCACTAGAGCTGATGGTGATGAACTTGCTCCAGATGTCAATATGAAAGTTAGAGTTTATATTGTTCAAAAGAGAAAGATAAGTGAAGGTGATAAGATGTCCGGAAGACATGGTAACAAGGGTGTTATTTCAAAGATTTTACCTGCTTGTGATATGCCATTCTTACCAGATGGAACCCCAGTTGATATCTTATTAAACCCACAAGGTGTTCCTTCACGTATGAATATTGGTCAAGTTCTTGAAGTCCACTTAGGTATGGCATGTAAGAAACTTGGCGGATTAAAAGTTGCAACTCCAGTTTTCGATGGAATTTCTAATGAAGAAATTTTAAGCATGATGGATGAAGCAAAGATGCCAAAAGATGGTAAATACACCTTAATTGATGGTAGAACTGGCGAAAGATTTGATAGCCGTATCAATGTTGGTGTTATGTATATGATTAAACTTGTCCACATGGTTGATGATAAATTACACGCACGTGCAACTGGACCATACGCAATGGTTACACAACAACCTTTAGGTGGTAAGGCACAAAATGGTGGTCAAAGATTTGGTGAAATGGAAGTTTGGGCCCTTGAAGCTTATGGCGCAGCCTACACTTTACAAGAAATGATGACCATTAAATCAGATGATAGGGTTGGTAGAAAGAGAGCTTACGAAGCAATTGTTAAAGGTCAAAATTTACCAAAACCATCGATTCCAGAAGCTTTCAAAGTTTTCACAAAAGAACTTATGGGCTTATCAATGAATGTCGAACTTAAAGATAAAGAAGGCAAGATCATTGATATGGATGATTTAGCAAGACAAACACAAAAAGAAGAACAACGTTCTATGCGTTCACTTCGTAATTTAGGTACAAACGAAAATCAACTTGAAAAAGAATCTAGCGAAGAAGAAGTTGAAGAAGTAGTTGAAGAACCTCAAATTGAAAAAGTAGAAGTGAGTGATCAAGAAACTGTTGATGAATTATTAGGATAGGAGGATGACATATGTTTGATGTAAATAATTTAGCTAGTATAAAAGTCGGACTTGCATCTCCTGAAAAAATAAGAGAATGGAGTCATGGTGAAGTTACAAAACCAGAGACTATAAACTATCGTTCACAAAAACCAGAAATGGATGGCTTGTTCTGTGAAAAGATATTTGGTCCTTCAAAAGATTATGAATGTCATTGTGGAAAATATAAAAAAGTTAGATATGCTGGTGTTGTTTGTGAAAAATGTGGTGTTGAAGTTATTTCAAAAGATGTCCGTAGAGAACGTATGGGTCACATCGAACTTGCAACTCCATGTTCACATATTTGGTATTTGAAGGGCATTCCTTCAAGAATGGGTTTAGTTCTTGATATTGCTCCAAAACAACTCGAAGAAGTCGTTTATTTTACTGCTCATATTTGTATGAATCCAGGTACATCTAAAGTTTTATATTATAAAGAATTCTTAGATGATAATGTTGGAAGAGAAGTTTTTACAACTGCTATTAAAGAAATCCAAGAAAATTTATCTAATCAAGATTTAGGTGAATCAGTTGATTTTGCAAAAGCTCAAGAATTACTTGCTCACCTTGAAAATAAGGCTGAACCATTCGATTTCTTTGGATGCGCCGAATATATTACAGATCATACTGGAGCCGAATTTGGCGAAGGTGCTGAAGCAATTAAAAAATTACTTCATGAAGTCGATTTACAAAAAGAATTTGATGATGTTAGCAAAGATATTAAAGGTGCAAAAGGTCAAAAACTTACCAAACTCACTAAGAGACTTGAAGTTTTAGATGCTTTCATTAAGTCTGGAAATAAACCAGAATGGATGATTTTAGATGCACTTCCAGTCATACCACCAGATCTTAGACCAATGCTTCAACTTGATGGTGGTAGATTTGCTGCAAGTGATTTAAATGACTTATATAGACGTGTTATTTCACGTAATAATCGTTTAAAGAGATTAATTGAAATGAATGCTCCATATGTTATTTTAATGAATGAAAAACGTATGGTTCAAGAAGCTGTTGATGCTTTAATTGATAATGGACGTCGTAATGGAAAACCTGTTACTGGTCCATCAGGAAGAGCTTTAAAATCATTAAGTGGTGGTTTAAAAGGTAAACAAGGTAGATTTAGACAAAACTTACTTGGAAAACGTGTTGATTATTCTGGCCGTTCAGTTATTGCAATTGGACCAAGTTTAAAGATGTATCAATGTGGTCTTCCACGTGAAATGGCTATCAATTTACTTAGACCATTTATTGCTGCTATTTTAATTAAAGAAGGGAAGTGTACTTTACACCGTCAAGCTGACAAGAAGATTGATGCAAAAGATGAAGATGTTTATGATGTTGTTGAAAAGATTATTTCTCAACACCCAGTCTTACTTAACCGTGCACCTACACTTCATAGACTTGGTATTCAAGCTTTCCAACCAATCTTAGTTGATGGTAGAGCAATCCGTTTACATCCACTTGTTTGTACCGGATTTAACGCTGATTTCGATGGTGACCAAATGGCTGTCCACCTTCCAATTTCAAAGGCTGCTCAAGAAGAAGCTTTACACTTAATGCTTGCAAGTAATAACATTCTTGCACCAAAAGATGGAAAACCAATTGTTACTCCATCTCAAGATATTCTTATTGGTAACTACTATTTAACAATCGAAGAATCTGCAAAAGATTTCTTAGATGAAGCCAAGAAATATAAAGCTTTAGGTGATGAAGAAATGTACGATCAATACGTTGCTTACAGTAAAATGGAAGGCAAAGTATTTAGAGATATTAACGAAGTTTATAAGGCTTATGATTTGAAGAAGATTCACTTACATACTCGTATTGCAATTCCAGGAAGAGAAATGAAAAAATCTGGATTTACAGATGAGATGAAAGAAAGTTATTTAATTACTACTGTTGGTAAGATGATTTTCAATTTAGTTTTCCCAGCAGATTTCCCATATTTAAATTCAACAAGTCCTGAGAACTTAAAAGATGATCAAATGAGATTCTTTGTTAAAAAAGGAACAGATATTGCTGAATATATCAAGAAACAACCTTTAAATTCTCCAACAAAGAAGAAAGATATTACTAATATTATTGATGAAGTCTTCCATAGATATGGAACTCAAAAAACATCTGCTATTCTTGATAAATTAAAGGATAACGGATTTAGATTCTCAACAATTAGTGGTTTAACAATCGCAATTAGTGATATTAACGTTTTAGATCAAAAGAAAGATGTTATTAATTCTTCTGATTCTGAAGTCGAAAAAGTTGAAGTTTTATATAGAAGAGGTTATTTAACAGATAAGGAAAGACACGAAAAGGTCGTTTCGATTTGGACAAAATGTACAAATAAAATCGCTGATTCTGTTGCTGATGCCTTAAATAAAGATAAGCACAATCCATTATTTATCATGAGTGATAGTGGTGCTCGTGGTAGTAAATCTAACTTTACTCAATTAATGGGTATGCGTGGACTTATGGGTTCAACATCAGGTGAAACTATTGAAATTCCTGTTAAATCTTGCTTCCGTGAAGGTTTAAACGTTGCAGAATTCTTTACTGGTACTCACGGTGCTCGTAAGGGTGGTGCTGATACCGCTTTAAAGACTGCTGACTCAGGATATTTAACTCGTCGTTTAGTCGATGTCTCTCAAGACGTTATTATTAGAGAAGAAGATTGCCATACTGATCATGGTTCATTCGTATGTGATATTTACGATACAACACAAAATAGTTTAATCGTTTCACTCTATGATCGTTTAGTTGGTAGATTCTCATGCCACGACATTATTGATCCAAATAGTGGAGAAATTATTGTTGAAGGCAATACATTAATTGATGAAGTGTTAGCAAAGAAGATTGTTGATGCTGGAATAAAAAAAGTTGAAATTAGATCATTATTTGGTTGTCAAACTAAAGATGGTGTTTGCGTCCATTGTTATGGTCGTAACTTAGCTACTGGAAAACTTGTTCAAGTTGGTCAAGCAGTTGGTATTATGGCTGCTCAATCAATTGGTGAACCAGGTACTCAATTAACCATGCGTACATTCCACTCTGGTGGTGTTGCTGGTGGTGATATTACTCAAGGTCTTCCACGTGTCCAAGAACTTTTTGAAGCTCGTACTCCAAAAGGCGAAGCTACAATCTCAGAAATTTCAGGTGTTGTTAGTGAAATTGTTGAAAAAGAAGGTGTTTCTACAATTACTATTCAAAATGAACTTGAAGAGAAAACCTATGAAACCAACTTTGGTGCAAGGGTTAGAGTTAAAAAAGGAGACCAAATCTCCAATGGTGATATGTTAACTGAAGGTGCAATTAAGCCTTCTAAATTACTTGAAGTTAGTGATGTTTCACATGTTCAACAATATATCATTAAAGAAGTTCAAAAAGTTTATCGTAGCCAAGGTATTGGAATTTCTGATAAACACATTGAAGTTATTGTTAGACAAATGCTTCGTAAGATGGTTGTTATCGATAAAGGTGATACAGATTTAATTACTGGAACCCGTGTTTCATTAAATGCTTTCAATGAAGCAAATGAAAAAGTCTTACTCGAAGGAAAACGTCCAGCAGTTGCTACCCCATTGATTTTAGGTATTACTAAAGCTGCTCTTGAAACTGATAGTTTCTTAAGTGCTGCATCATTCCAAGAAACAACTCGTGTTCTTACAGATGCTGCAATTAAAGGCAAGACTGATCCTCTCCATGGTTTAAAAGAAAATGTTATTACTGGTAAATTAATTCCAGCTGGTAATGGCTTGAAGACAGATCAAGAAGAAAGAGAAATCTTAAAGAACTTCGATGTCTTAGATACTATGAAGGATGTTAAGAAACAATATATTGGTATTCATGATAGTGAACACTCACTTGACGACGATAATGCTCAATATCGTGATGAAGAAAGTTTAATGACTGAAGATCAATATAATTACGCTCACAATAATCAATAAATGATGCAAAAAGCCCAAGGATGAAAGTTCTTGGGCTTTAAGTAAAAAATAGCGACTGGAGAATTAAAAATCATTCGTGAAATTGGTTATTTCAGATGTGGTAAATTATGTGTCACAAATGAACCTAAAAAACTTATAAAATGAAAGACAGTCTCACAAATGATTTTTATATGATAAATGCGATGTTTTACTAAAAATGGTTCACTGATATCGTTGTCATAAAAAATATTCATTTTTTTGTTGACTTGATATATTGATTTTGAGTAGAATATTAACGCTGAATGAAGCGATTTTTTAATCGAATATTTAGATACACCGGGATTCGTGTGTATAAGAGAGAGGAAAAAAGGAGAAAAAGTAATGCCAACTATTAATCAATTAGTTAGAGAAGGCAGGAAGACCCCTGTCGTCAAATCTAAGGCACCAGCACTTTTAAAAAGATTTAATTCATTAAAGAAACATGAAACAAATCAAAATAGTGCTCAAAAAAGAGGCGTTTGTACCCGTGTCGGCACAATGACCCCTAAGAAACCAAACTCAGCTTTACGTAAGTACGCTCGTGTTAAGCTCAGTAATGGTTATGAAGTCACTGCTTATATTGGTGGTGAAGGACACAATTTACAAGAACACAGTACTGTTATGATCCGTGGCGGTAGAGTTAAGGATTTACCAGGTGTTCGTTATCACATCATTAGAGGATGTCTTGATTGCGCAGGTATTGAAGCCCGTAGACAAGGTCGTTCTTTATATGGAACAAAGAAACCAAAAGCGGAGGAATAGTTTATGCCAAGAAAAGGTAGTGTAAGTAAACGTGATGTTTTACCAGATCCAATTTATAATTCAAAGTTAGTTACTCGTTTAATTAACAAAATTATGTTAGATGGTAAAAAAGGTACCGCTGAAGAAATTTTATATGGTGCTTTCGAAATTATTGAACAAAAAACAGGAAAACCTGCAAATGATGTATTCTCAACTGCAGTTAATAACATCATGCCAGATGTTGAATTAAAAGCTAAACGTATTGGTGCTGCAAACTATCAAGTCCCAACTGAAGTTTCACCAGAACGTAAAGTTACTTTATGCTTAAGATGGTTAGTTAATTATTCAAGATTAAGAAAAGAAAAATCAATGAAAGAAAAATTAGCAAACGAAATCATCGATGCAGCTAACAACACTGGAGCTAGTGTTAAGAAGAAAGAAGATACAATTAGAATGGCAGAAGCTAATAAGGCTTATGCTCACTATAAGTGGTAATCTAGGAGAAATTTATGGCTGGTAGAGAATATGATTTAGAGCATACTCGTAATATCGGTATCATGGCTCACATTGATGCCGGTAAAACAACAACAACCGAAAGAATCCTTTATTTCACTGGAAAGATTCATAAGATTGGTGAAGTTCATGATGGTGCTGCTACTATGGACTTCATGGTTCAAGAACAAGAAAGAGGTATTACTATTACTAGTGCCGCTACAACTTGTTTTTGGAAAGGTAATCGTGTAAACATTATTGATACTCCAGGGCACGTCGACTTTACAGTTGAAGTTGAAAGATCCTTAAGAGTTCTTGATGGTGCTGTTACCGTTCTTGATGGAAAAAATGGTGTTGAACCACAAACAGAAACAGTTTGGAGACAAGGTAGTAAATATGGTGTTCCAAGAATTGTTTTCGTTAATAAGTTAGATGCTATTGGTGCTGATTTTGATATGTCAGTTGCTTCCCTCAAGGAAAAACTTGGAGCTAATGCAAAAGCTGTCCAATACCCAATTGGTATTAGTGATACATTAAGAGGTCTTGTTGACCTTGTTAAAATGGAAGCTTGGGATTATACCGGATGTGCTGAACATGAAGATCCAAAACTTGTACCAATTCCAGAAGAATTAGTTGAAAAATGTAAGAAATTAAGAGAAGAATTACTCGAAGATTTAGCTGGATTCGATGATCATTTAATGGAAGAACTCCTTGAAGGTCAAGAACCATCTGTTGAAGAAATCAAAGAAGTAATTCGTAAAGCAGTTTTAGCCGAAAAGTTCTATCCAGTTTTCTGTGGTAGCGCTTATAAGAACAAAGGTATTCAAAAATTACTTGATGGTGTTATTGATTACTTACCATCACCAGTTGAAATACCTCCAGCAAAAGGTGTTGATGAAAAGACTGGCAAAGAATATTTCTGTAAAGCCGATGATAATCAACCTCTTGTTGCCTTAGCTTTCAAAATTGCTACAGATCCATTCGTCGGTAGACTTGCTTATGTTAGAGTCTATTCAGGTGTTTTAAAGAGTGGAAGTTATGTTTATAATAGCAATAAAGGACAAAATGAACGTATTGCTCGTTTAGTCTTAATGCACGCAAATCATAGACAAGAAGTCGAAGAACTTCACGCTGGTGATATTGGTGCTGTTATTGGTTTAAAAAATACAACCACTGGTGAAACTCTTTGCGATACATCAATTGATGTTACCCTTGAGAAAATGGAATTCCCAGAACCAGTTATTGAAGAAGCTATTGAACCAAAAACCAAGGCTGACCAAGAAAAGATGGGCATTGCTTTAGTTAAACTTGCTGAAGAAGATCCTACATTTAAAGTTCATACTGATCCAGATAGTGGACAAACCATTATTGCTGGTGTTGGCGAATTACATCTTGATATTATCGTTGATCGTTTAAGAAGAGAATTTAACGTTCAAGTCGAAGTTGGTAAACCACAAGTTGGTTATAGAGAAACAATCCGTAGAGCTGCTGATTGCGAAGGTAAATACATTAAGCAATCTGGTGGTCGTGGTCAATATGGTCACGTTTGGATTAAGTTCGAACCAAACGAAGGAAAAGGATTTGAATTTGTTAATGCTCTTGTTGGTGGTAGTGTTCCAAAAGAATATGTCAAACCAACTCAAGATGGTTTAGTTGATGCTATGACTAGAGGTTTAATTGCTGGTTACCCAGTAATCGATGTTAAAGCAACATTATTTGATGGTAGTTATCACGATGTTGATAGTAGTGAAGCTGCTTATAAAGTTGCTGCTTCCTTAGCCTTAAAACAAGCCGCAGCTAAATGCGATCCTGTTATCTTAGAACCTTTAATGAAGGTTGAAGTTACAGTTCCAGAACAATATTATGGTGATGTTATCGGTGATATTTCACGTAGAAGAGGAAATATGACTGGTGAAGCACAACGTGGTAATGCTAAGATTGTCGAAGCTGAAGTACCACTTTCAGAGATGTTTGGTTACGTTACTGACTTACGTAGTTTCACTCAAGGTCGTGGATCATTCACTATGGAATTTGAAAGATTTGGTGAATGTCCAAAGTATATCCAAGATGAAATAATCAAGAAAAGTGGCGTTACAAAAGCTTAATTAATTAGGCTATAAATTAGATTATTTTGCTGCTTTAATGTTTATAAACATTATTGAATAGAAAAATAATTTAATATAAAATATTTACATGCGTTATGCATATATAAAGGAGAAATTAAATTTATGGCAAAAGCAAAATTTGATAGAAGCAAGGTCCATATGAACATTGGTACCATCGGCCACGTTGACCATGGTAAAACAACCTTAACTGCTGCTATCACTCACGTCTTATCAAAAGAAGGTTTAATCGATGCTGGTGAAGTTAAGAACTATGATCAAATCGATGCCGCTCCAGAAGAAAAGGCAAGAGGTATTACAATTAATACTGCTCACATTGAGTACAGTACAAAGAAGAGACACTATGCACACGTCGATTGCCCAGGGCACGCTGACTATGTTAAGAATATGATTACTGGTGCAGCCCAAATGGATGCTGCTATCTTAGTCGTTGCAGCTACCGATGGTGTTATGCCTCAAACTCGTGAACACATCTTACTTGCTAAACAAGTTGGTGTTCCATATATCGTTGTTTATTTAAATAAATGCGATATGGTCGATGATCCAGAATTAATCGATTTAGTCGAAATGGATGTCAGAGACTTATTAAGCAAATATGGTTATCCAGGCGATGAAACCCCAATTATCAGAGGTTCAGCTCTTAAAGCATTACAAGGTGATCCAAACTATGAAAAGAGTGTCATCGAATTAATGGATGCTGTTGATAGCTATGTCCCAGATCCAGTCCGTGATAACGATAAACCATTCTTAATGCCAATTGAAGATGTTGAAACAATTACTGGCCGTGGAACCGTTATTACTGGTCGTGTTGAAAGAGGAACTTTAAAACCAAACGATGAATGTGAAATCGTTGGTATTAAACCAACCATCAAGACAGTTGTTACTTCTCTTGAAATGTTCCGTAAGACCTTAGACTTCGCAGAAGCTGGTGATAATATTGGTGCCTTATTAAGAGGTGTTGATAGATCACAAGTCGAAAGAGGACAAGTTCTTGCTAAACCAGGAAGTATCACTCCACATAGCAAATTCACTTGCTCAGTCTACGTCTTAAAGAAAGAAGAAGGTGGAAGACACACTGCTTTCTTAAGCAACTACAGACCACAATTCTATTTCCATACCACTGATATTACTGGTACAATTACTTTACCACCAGAAATTCAAATGGTTATGCCAGGTGATAACGTCAACTTCAACGTTGAATTAATTCACCCAGTAGCAATTGAAAAAGGTACCAAATTCTCAATCCGTGAAGGTGGAAGAACTGTTGGTGCAGGAACTGTTACTGAAATTATTAAATAGTTATTGTTTAACGAAAATTATAAAGAGCTCTTCGGAGCTCTTTTATTATTCCTAAAATTTGTAGATATAGGAATTTTATGATTTAAAAAGACTTTAATCTAATATAAAATTAATCATATGAAAAAAGTAATGTGTCCAAAATGTGAAGAAGTTTTTGAAATTGATGAAAATAGCGACCTTCTTCCTACCGGTTGTGTGTATTGCAAAAAATGTCGCGAACCATTTTATCCAAATGATGGAGTAGCAAAGCTTGAAAACGAATTTAAAAGAACTGTTTCTGCCGCATATAAAGATATGTATATGAAACAAAATTATGAACAAGCTGCTGGTGAATATGAATATGCTTTAACTTTAAAAAATGATGATTTAGGAGCAGTTGTTGGTTCATCTCTTGCTAAAATTTATGCATCAAAATTAAATGAAAGAGCATTTTTAGATGTTATCGATGCTTTTGAAAGTAGAGATATAGTCTTAAATGCTGAAAATACTTTTATTTATCTTAGTTTTGTAAGAGATGCAGTTTATTCTTTTGAACAATTTTTAAAGATGACAAGGCAAAACTTAACTAAAGATGGAATCTTTTATAATAAAGAATTCTTTTCATATTATTTAGATGGTATCAAAGAAATTAATAAAGTGATGGATTATTTTAGGGAATCATTACCATTAGTAGATAAAGATGAATATGATAGTTTTAAAAAGGAAAATAACTTATTTGATCAAGATTTTGAAACTATGACAAATGGTATTAGAAATAGACTTAATGGCGATTATAAAGTTAATGGAGTTGGATATGTTCAAGTCTCTAATGGCGAGATGGAAATTGTAAGAGAAGAAAAATACGATGTAGTAACTCCTATAGAAGTTGATTTATCGCTTTTACCAATAAATGAAAAAGCATTAAGAGTTAGAAAATTAATGATTGGTTATTTCTCGTTTTTAACTTTAATGATTATTACATTTATAATTATTTATTTTGTGACCAAAATTAATACATTCCTTTGGTTCTTATCAATTCCTGTTGTACTTGCGGCAATTGGTTATTTTGTTTTCACTTATTTAATTAAAAAATCTTATTAAATATATTTATTTTCTTTCAAATAATTTAATAATTTTATAGAGGCAAGGTATCGATGAGATAACTTGTCTTTTTCAATTGGATCGAGTTCTGCATATGTTTTATTAATACCATCAACTTTGAAAACTGGATCATAACCAAAATCATCAGTAGCAACTATTTTTGATATCGTGCCATGAACTTCTCCAACAAATTCAATTGGCTTATCTTCTACATTAATTAAAACGATTGAACAATGGAATCTAGCCTTACTTCCAAGATGATGCTCAACTAAATAATTTAAGCATTTTTCCGGGCCGCCCATTTCTTCCATATATCTATGGGAATAAATTCCTGGGAAATGTTCGCCTAATTCATCAATTTCTATCCCAGAATCGTCAGCAATAATTGGAAGATTAGTAAATTTTTTACAAGCCTCGCATTTAATTAAAGCATTTTCAAAAAAGGTTTTCCCTGTTTCATCTGGATCGATATCGATATTTAAGTCTTTTAATGAATATATTTTTACATCATAATTTTTAAAGATTTCGCGAAATTCTTTAAGTTTGTGTTGGTTATTGGTTGCTAATAAAATTTCAAACATAGTTTTTACCTCTTTGAATATTATATAAACTTTTCCAAAAAAACATATAAATTCCTGTTTGAAATTTTTGATGTCACATATGACTTTTTATGTTCCGTATTTGAAATTTTATATACGTTCTTTGATGTTTCTATAAATATTCTTAAATTTTATTCGATGATTACGCATAGAAAATATTATTTATATTTGTATGATATAATTTTCCTATGTTAGATAAACCTTTTTACAAATACATATATACAACGCCAGCGAATTTTTCGAATTTAGTTTTAATAAGTGATGGCGAATATTTAGTTGGTTTATTTTTTGAACCACTTAAGAAGGAATCAAAGAGTAATAATAGCAACTTTAAAGAAGATGCATCCAAGTTTAAGGATGCCATCAAATGGTTAGATATTTATTTTAGCGGCGAAGAACCTAATTTTATTCCAAAATATAAAATTAATAATCTAACACCTTTTAGAAACGATGTCATAAATGAAATTAAGAAAATCAAGTATGGGAAAACATGCACATACGGAGATATTTCTAAAATATTAGAAGCAAAATATAAAGTTAAGAAGATGTCTGCTCAAGCTATTGGTGGAGCGGTTGGTCAGAATCCTATTTGTATAATTATACCTTGTCATAGAGTTATTGGGAAAAACAATAAACTTGTGGGCTATGCTGGTGGCATTCAAAACAAAAGCGAACTTTTAAAACTGGAAGCATCAAAAAAAACATGATATTTAAAAAAATGTTAATTTTCATCAATTTTTTTAAAAATTTTTTGAATTCCCCTATTAATAGTAGGAGGGTAAAGTTTTATGATAAAAAATGTAAAAATATTTTTAATATTGATTTCAAATTACCATTTTGGTAATATGAAATTAGTTTTTGGTGCGTTATTATGAAATATGAATATAGTCCGCCAAGACTAAAAAAAGAATATGAAGATGAACGTAAAATGAAGAAAAAATATGGAATTGAAATTTCTCATGGGATGACATTATTTCTAGATGCAGTAAACGCCTCGTTAAATGCATATGATTTAATATCTTATAGATTTTTCATGATCGAACACCTTAAAGGGAATTTAAAGAACTATTATTCTTTAACTTTAGATAAGAAAAAAAGTAAATGGAGAATTTTAATTCAAATGTTAGATGATGAAGGAAATGTCTTAATTCCTTCTGATGATGAGATAGAATTTTTAAAAAGTGTTAGAAGAATTAGAATAAGGGAGTTAAGTGAACATTATGTCGAATATTAAAAGATTGCATCCTGGGGTTCATATTAAAGCAAATTTAGAAACTATGGAAATGACAGCGAAGGAATTTTCTGTTAGGACAGGGATATCTGAACGTGTTTTGTCGCCAATTATTAATTGTAAATCTAACATTACTTTTGAAATCGCTTTTGAATTAGCACAGTTTTTCGGAAGTTCGGTTGAATTTTGGATGAATTTACAAAATCAATATGACTTATATATGTATGAAATAAAAAGAGATGAAGAATTGAAAAAAGAATTATTATTAGCAAATAAAGTAAAAAAATATCTTTTAAGTATTGATGCAATATCTAATAGAGATGCAAATACTGAAATTGTTTTTAAATGTAAAAAGTTGATAGGTGTTAATGACTTAACGTTGTTGGATAAGAAAGATCCTTTTGCTTGCCTTAAAGAACAGCATTCCAATAAAAGTGTTGATTATTTTATGCAAAACTTTTGGATTGCTTTAGCTTTAAATGAGGCAAGAAAGAAAAATGGAATTCCATACAACAGAAAATTATTGGTTGATTCCATAGATGAAATAAGAGCGATGACCACACAAGATTTAGATGTTTTTCTTCCAAGATTAAAGCAAATTTTATCGGATTGTGGCATTTCTTTTGTTCTACTTCCATATTTGACAAAATCAAATATTTATGGGGTGACTAAATGGTTTAGTAAGGATGATGTTATGCTTGCAATCTCAAACAGGGGAGGTAGAGCAGATTTGTTTTGGTTCACTTTGTTTCATGAAATTTCTCATGTATTAATGGAGCATAGAAGAAAAGCACTGGTTAATTTAGAGGGTAAAGAAGATGAAGAAGCTGATAAAATGGCAGAAGATATGCTTATTCCTAAAAAAGAATGGGATAAATTTATAAACGAAAATAAATTTGATAAAAAATCTATAATTAGTTTTGCAAACAAAATTAATATTCTTCCTTGTATTATTCTTGGAAGATTGCATAAAGAAAAAAGCAATATAGTTCCTTATGGAAAATTTGATAAATCATTCAATATCTTCTATAAAATTACAAATTATATCGATGTAAAGCAATAAAAAACACCAACATTATATATTGGTGTCAAATTAACATATCTGGAGCAGGTGACGGGAATCGAACCCGCATGACCAGCTTGGAAGGCTGGAGTTCTACCACTGAACTACACCTGCGCGCCTAAATATTATATTAGAAGAGTCAATATAATTCAAGCGGTAGTTTCTTAGTTTAAGGAGCCAGTAACAAAGTTTTTAATGGTTTGTGAATCCATATAACCAGTTGTTGCTTTAATTGCTTTCCCATCTTTAATAACAAAGATTGTTGGAACTGCACGAATATTAAATCTTGCTGCAAGTTGTTGGTGTTTATCAACATCTACTGAAAGGAATTGATAATCTTTTAATTCTTCGCTAACTTCTAAAAGGTTTGGATGTAACATTTTGCATGGGCCGCACCATGTAGCATTAAAATCAACAATAGTTACTCCTCTACTTACTAATTCTTCAAAGTTTTCATTTGGTAATAATTCTTTAATCATAAATTTCTCCTTTTATTACACAATTAATGCAAATATTAAATATATTAATGCAATATGTAGCGGATAATACAAATAGAATGAATATTGAATAACTTTATTTGAATATCCTTTTCTTCCGTTATAGAAAAATATTGGTATGACACTAAAGAACATAAATGATTGCAAAGCGCCATCAATCAATTGGTCTAAACCATTTCTATAAAATGGAAGATAGGTTATAACATAACAAACAAGTGTTAAAAAAGCAATTATAATGCATGTAATAGAATTTTTAGACTTTTGATATTGATTAGTTTTTTTAAATTCTTCAATTTGCTCTTCATCGTTTGCTAATATTTTTTTCAATCTATTATCATAAATTCCATAGCCAAGTAAAGTAGCCATAAAGATAAATGTAGCAATTATATCGTATTGCATAAATAATCCATTAAAATAAATAAAAGATTTAACTTCGCGAATAGTGAAGAAACCTTCAACAAAAATAAGTTTTGTACCAAAACTTGCTATTATGTAAAGAATAGGCAAACAACACAAAAATTTATATTTAGAGTGAAATATAAAATAATAAAAAATAGCTAAAATAAATAATGTTATGAAAATGTTTCCATTATACATGAAGTTAAATGATTCATTTCCTATAATTTGTATTAAGGTTATTGCTATATAAATTACAATCGCCTCAACGCCTAATCTTAATAAATATTTTTTGATATTTTTTGTGTGTGATAAACCTTCAAGCAAAACGAAGATAAATATTGGAAGAGTTAGTCTGCCAAATATTCTAAAAACATATCCAACATTATATATTGCACTTTCATTGAAATAACTCATCATCATATAACCTATATGATCGAAAGTCATAAAAACGACACCAAGTATTTTTAAAACAAAACTAGAAAGGCCTTTATTATTTGTAGAATTACTTATTTTTTTCATATTAAATTATTTAGTAGCAAAAATTGAGATAACAGTCATTAAAACTGCAATAAAGTTATTAGTAATGTGGGCTAATATAGATGCTTCAAGTCCTTCTTTATCGTAGACATAACATAGGATTAATCCAGAAATCACATATGATGGAATGTTGATTAGTTCAACTTTTAACGCATCGCTATTTCCAAACGTGGTGAAATCAAAATGGATAAATCCAAATATAATTGCAGCAATTATATAAGCGATAATGCGATTATATCTTCTTAATAAACTAAATAGCCCTAAACGATAACCTAGTTCTTCGCAAAATGGTCCAATAAATGAAAAAACAATAATAGATAGAACAGGGAAATTTGCGATTATACTATTAATTGCATTTTCATTGTTGTTGCTCCCAACATTTCCAAATGCTACGCTTGAAAAGGCATTATATAAAGCAGAAGCAATAATAAGAAAAAAACCATATGCGATGCCATATATCCAAGTTCTTCTTTCTTTATATTTAAAGAAAACTTTAACAACATCTTTATTTAAAATTATTAAGCAAATACCAAATGCTACAAGATAAATAGAAAAATTTATCATAGCATTTCCAGCAACTGAATTTAAAAAATATGGGTTAATTAAAATAGTTATAAATTGGAATATAAAAGAAATTGCTGTTAAGCCTAATATGAGCATTAAAAATAAAGATATTTCTTTTGGAATTGCTACATCTCTTCGATCTGCAAAAACGAGCCATCGTGGTTTTGTTTTAATTTCTTCTTTTTCAATTTGAGGTTCTTCTTCTTTAGTTTCTGTGAAAGTCTTTTCTTTGTTTTCTTCGATATTGAAGCCACAATATGGGCATTTTTTTAAATCTTCATCAATTAATAAACCGCAATTTGGGCATTTTTTCTTTTCGTTCATTGTTTTTACCTGTCAATAATTATACTATAATTATTGTTGAAAGAAATATTTATATGGAATTTGTAATTAAAGATTTTTATGAAAATGAGATTGATGTAGAAAAATCTAAATTTATAACATATTTTTTCCCGGTTTCTTCTAAAGAAGATTTTCTTTTGCAATTAAATAGAGTTAAAAAAGAGCACAATAAAGCAAGACATCATTGTTATGCATATAAAATTAATGGAGAAATAAAATATTCTGATGATGGAGAACCCCAAGGCAGTGCTGGAAAACCAATTTTGTCCGTAATTGAAAGCAAGAATCTTAATAATTGTGCAATTGTTGTTGTCAGATATTTTGGCGGGGTGCTTCTTGGGAGCGGAAGATTGCTTAGAACCTATTCATTAAGTGCTTCATCAATTGTTTCTATAGCAAAATTTTATGAAATTATCGAAGAAAATGAAATTTCAGTGGAAGTTGAATTAGATTATTATGATATTTTTAAAAATTATCTTTCTAAAAAGCATTTTCTTATTAAATCAACTATCTTTAATGATAAAATATCTATAGTTTTTTATACGCCTTTAAATTTTAACGATGATTTGGATTCGATGTTCTATCCAAAAGTTAAAATATTAAATAAGGAAGTAGTGAAACGTGCAAAAGAGGTTATGTAAATGAGTGATCAAGAAAATTGCAACCACCAATGTGAAGGTTGTTCAGTAGAAAATTGTTCTGGGAGAGGTGGTATTGAGAAAATTAAGCCAAATTCGCAGAGCAGTTTTAAACATGTTATAGGTATTGTTAGCGGAAAAGGTGGCGTTGGGAAATCGTTTGTTACTTCAATGCTTGCGGTTTCTTTAAATAAACTTGGATATAAGGTTGGGATTTTGGATGGCGATATTACTGGCCCATCAATTCCAAAAACTTTTAATATTCATGAACAGGCAACTGGTGATGGAGTAAGTTTAATTTTTCCAGCGATTACTAAAACTGGAATTAAAATAATTTCATCAAATATGCTTTTGCCAAACGAAACAGACCCAATTATTTGGAGAGGAACTTTAATTTCTAGTTTATTAACTCAATTTTATACGGATGTTTTGTGGGAAGAACTAGATTATTTATTGATAGATATGCCACCAGGAACTGGAGATGTCACTTTAACAACGTTTCAATCAATTCCATTAGATGGCGTAATTATTGTTACTTCGCCACAAGATCTTGTTAGTGTAATTGTTAAAAAAGCTGTAAATATGGCTAAACAAATGAATGTTAAAGTTTTAGGTCTTGTTGAAAACATGTCATATGTCGAATGCCCAAATTGCAAGGAACATATCGAAATTTATGGAAAATCGCATGCAGAAGAAGTAGCAAAAGATGAAGGCATTGAGTTACTTGGACAGTTACCAATTAAAGTTGGCGTAAGTAATTTAATCGATGATGGAAAAGTTGAAGAAATTTCATTTAAAGAATTTGATGATATAGTTAAAAAAATAGTTTAATAGGAGGAAATCTTTATGATAAATGTTAAAGAATTTAAAGATCGAAGAACGAAATTGTATAGTTTATTAGATGATAATAGCATCTTAATTCTTTATGCAGGCATTGCTAAAAAAAGTAGTGCTGATGAAACATATGATTTTGTAGGGAATAGAAATTTCTATTATTTAACTAATATTGAACAAGAAGGTTCAGTTCTTGTTGCTATTAAAAATGATCAAATAGTCACTGAATTTTTATTTGTTTCGGAATATGATGAAAATAAAGAGAAATGGACTGGGAAAAGATTAACAAGTGAAGAAGCTTGTAAATTAAGTGGAATTACTAACGTTTTGTTCTTAAATACTTTTGAAGCACAAATGAATATGATCTTGAATAAAGATAATCATGCATATGGAATTTTTGATAAAATTTATTTAGATTTAGATTCTGAAATAAAAGTTGCTGAAAGAACTACAACAAGAGAAATCATGGAACAAATGCAAGATAAGTATAAAGATATTAAATTCTTTGATGTTTATAAAACCATTTGTGATTTAAGAGCGGTTAAAAGCGCTCAAGAAGTTGAAGAACTTAAGGAAGCAGTTGCAAAAACCAAAATCGGTCTTAATAAAGTCATAGGTGCTATTAAACCAGGCATGTATGAATATCAACTTTCGGCATTATTTAAGTATACTGTTAGTGATTTTGATAACTCAGATTTATCGTTTCCAACAATTTCTGCAACAGGTAAAAATGCTGTAATTTTACATTATCCAAATGGAGCATCGAAATTAAGCGATGGCGATTTGGTTCTGTTTGATTTAGGCGCTAAAAATCACGGATATTGTGGAGATATTTCTCGTACATTTCCTGTTAATGGTAAATTCACAGAACAACAACGATTAATTTATGAAATTGTTCTTGGATGTAATAAGATGATTATTAAAACTGTTAAACCCGGAATTACTTTAAAAGAATTGCAACAAAAAGCAGTGGAATATATGGCCAGAAGATGTTTAGAAGCAAATTTAATTAAGAATTTAGAAGATATTCGTTCAGTTTATTATCATAGTGTTTCTCATCATATTGGTCTTGATTGTCATGATCCAATGAATGTAACAATGCCTCTTGTTAGCGGAAACATTATAAGCGATGAACCAGGGTTATATTTTAAAGATCTTGGAATTGGCGTAAGAATTGAGGACGATCTTTTAGTTACAGACGATGGATGTTATTGTTTATCTGGAAATATTATTAAAGAAGTGAATGATATAGAAAAAGCTATGCTATATAAGGAGTAAAATATGAAATACAAGTGCTTAGTTTGTGGACAAATTATTGATAATAATGAAATGTGTCCATATTGTGGAAGTGATTCTTCTCAGATCGTTCCTATCGAATCAGAAGGAAAAACTGGACATTATAGATGTTTAGTTTGCGGTAGAGAAACTGAAAATGGTGATTATTGCCCATATTGCGGAAGTCAAAGATTATATAATTTAGATAGTCGCAAGGTCGAAAATACGACATCAATTAATATCCAAAATAGCGAAGAAAATCATAAACCAGAAGTAAATGAGAGTGAAAAATATGAGCATGTTCATTACGAAAATAAGAACAGTTTTTTCTTTGATAAACCAGCAGAAGTTAAAGAAGAAAATAATGTTTCCGAAGATGAAAATGTTGCGCCTCAAGAAGAATTTAGTGCTCCAAAAATTGAAGATGAAGAGCATTATGAAAGCGAAGAAAATCAAGAATATCACGAAGAAGATGAGAGCAATGAATCTAAATATTTTAATATGTTTGGCGAATTGCTACCATTAGATTCTATTCAAAACCCTGATCCAGAGAAAGTTGAAACACTTTATAGAATGGGTGTTGAAAGGGGATATAAAATTTCACCTGAAGAGGTAGCTTCTGCTTTTACTGAAGAAGAATATAAAGAGGAAAGCGAAACTATTAATGAAGAAGGCGATTACAATATTGAAGAGGCCCATTTTGAAGATAATACCGAAAACGTCGGAGAAGAAAATGTTGCTCCTGAACAAGAAAATTTCATTCACGAACCTGAAGAAGTCGAGCGTGAAGCTGAAGAAACTTTAGATGAAAAAGAAGAAGCTGAACATTTAGAATCTGAAGTCGAAATTGATCCAGAAATGACAAACCATTGTATCGAAGAAAATATTTATGATGATGAAGATTTAGAACATGAATTGTATGCTTCTCTATGCTTATTGCTTTTGAAGAGCGGAGAGAGTGAAGAAGATCAAATTGCTAGACCATTATTGAATTTATTAAAAGAAAAGACATTAGCAAATATTCAAGAAAAACTTGATGTTGGCGAAGAAGAAAATAAGGTTTTGGCTTTGCTTGATGCTCTTGTTGCAAAAGGCAATGAAACTAACGATGAAAAGCTTCTGAAATATAAAAAATTCTTAGATTTGTTTAGAGCTTTATTTGATAAGTAAAATTTTATGATTAAGAATATATTTTTTGATTTCAATGGGACCATTTTGAATGATCTTGAGCTTTGTTGTAACATTGAACAAACGATGATGGAACAAAATGGTCTAAGACCTTATACAATGCAAGAGTATTTGGATAAGTTCTTTTTTCCAGTTAGTAAGTACTATGATTCTATTGGCATAACGAGTGAAAATTTCTTAGAAGCAGCCGATTTTTTTAATAAAGAATATAATTCGAGATGGGAAAAAGAGACCTATCTTTATGAAGGAATTGTTGAAAGCATTAAAGAATTAAAAAAGAATGGTTATAGGTTATTTGTTTTGTCTGCAACTAAACAAGAATTTTTAGATGAACAACTTAAATTCTTAGGAATTTATGAATTGTTTGAAGGTACATGTGGTAATCGTGATGATTTAGGAAGTTCCAAAATTGAGTATGGTAAAGCATATGCAAAACTACATAATGTCGCCCCAAGCGAAACAATCATGATTGGCGATACTATTCATGATTATGAAGTCTCAAAAGAATTAGGCTTTGATTGTCTACTCTTTACTAAAGGCCACAATTCAAAATGGCGTCTTGAAAAATTAGGCGTTAAGACATTTGATACATATAAAAATCTTTTGAAAGTGGTTAAAACATACTAGTTTATATTTTTTAGTTTATTTTTATAATCAAAAATAAGATAATATTCATGTTATGAAAAGAAGAAATAGATTTCAACCAAGAGTTTTAATTAGTTTATTGTCGTTTTTATTACAAGTGGTTCTTGTAGTTACTTTTTTTGTTGTTTTAGTTTTATCCCCATTTGGAACAGAATTTTATCTAGGTGGACTTATTGTTTTATTGCTTTTTGATTGTGTTATTGGTTTGTTTATTGCAAACACTAAAGTAGAAGCATCATTTAAAATAAGTTGGTTAGTAGTTGTAATTTGCCTGCCATTTGTTGGTGGATTTTTATATTTGTTATTTGCAAATAAAATAACTACTAAAAAAATGAGAAAAAATAGATTTTCTGTCATTAATGATTTATCAGTTAAATTGAGACCAGATAGTTCTAAAGAACTTGCTGACCTAAATGAAAAATGTGAAAGTGCAGGAAATATTGCAAATTATTTATATTTAAACGCGAATAGCGGAACTTATACAAATACTGAAGTTACATATTATAAAATTGGCGATTTAAGTCTTAAACCAATGGTTGAAGAATTAAAAAAAGCTAAAAAATTTATTTTTCTAGAATATTTTATTATGCAATCTGGCGAGTTCTTTGATTCTCTTTTTAACGTCTTAGTTGAAAAAGTTAAAGAAGGTGTTGATGTCAGATTAATTTATGATGATTTTGGTTGTTCTAGTAAAATGTCTTCGTTTTTCTATAAAGAAGTAAGAAAAGCGGGTATTAAATGTTATGCATTCAATATGATTAGGCCTTTTTTAGATATTCGACAAAATAATCGTGATCATAGAAAAATTATGGTAATTGATGGAGTTGTTGGTTTTACTGGTGGTATTAATATTGCAGATGAGTACATTAACATTGGATCAAAGTTTGGTTTATGGAAAGATAATTGTGTAATGCTTAAAGGGCCAGCTGTTAATAGTCTTACAACTCTTTTCTTATCAATTTGGAATTTAATCGAAAAGAAAAAGAAAAATGAAGATACAATTATTGATATTGAGAATTTTTCTTATGCAAGAAATGTTAAATACGATGTTAGAGAAAATAAAAAACAAGATGGTTTTGTGACACCATTTGGAGAAGAGCCTTTTGATGGTGAAGAAAGTGCACGAAATGTCCTTTTACAAATGATAACAAAAGCAACTAAATATGTTTATGTTTCGACTCCATATTTAATTTTGGATGAAGAAATGATTACTGCTCTTGAGATCGCAGCAAAATCAGGCGTGGATGTAAGAATTATCACCCCTGGAACACCAGATAAAAAAATCGTTTATCAATGTACAAGAAGTTTTTATGGAAGTTTGCTTGTAAGTGGAGTAAAAATTTATGAATATAAACCTGGGTTTAACCATGAAAAAATGATGGTTGTTGATGGAGTAATGGCTGAAACTGGAACAATTAATTTAGATTTTAGAAGTTTATATCTTCACTATGAAAATGGAATTTTCTTCTACGGAGGGAAAGAAGTTAAAGATATGGATGATGATTTAAAGGAAATGATTAAAGATTCTAAGGAAATTTTCTTAAATGATTATCTAAAAGTATCTCGAATTAAAAGGATTTGGTGGTCCATATTAAGAATATTCTCTACATTATTTTAAATTATTGAGGGCATGAAATATGAACCAATTAGAATGTAAAAATGTTTCCAAAGTTTACGGAAATAAAAAGAAGAATCAAGCTGAAATTATAGCTTTAGAAGATGCAACTTTCTCTATTAAAAAAGGGGAAGTTGTTGTTATTTTAGGGCCTAGTGGTGCTGGTAAAACCACCCTTTTAAATATTTTAGGCGCGATGGATAAAGCTAGTAGTGGTAGTTATTGTTTAGATGGCAAAAATGTTACTAAAATGAAAGAGAAAGATCTTGTACGTTTTAGAAGAGAAGATATTGGTTTTGTTTTTCAATTTTATAATTTGATGCCAAATTTAAATGCTTATGAAAATGTTTATTTAGCAGCTAGTTTAGTTAAGAATCCATATGATGTTCATAAAATTATGGAACTTGTTGGTTTGAAAGATCGCGAAAAGAATTTCCCTTCGCAACTTAGTGGTGGCGAGCAACAAAGAGTCGCAATCGCACGTGCGCTTGTTAAGAACCCAACCTTACTTCTTTGTGATGAGCCTACTGGTGCACTTGACTCAAAAACTGGGGCTCAGATTATTTCGTTACTTTTAAAAGTTGCAAAAGAACAAAAGAAAACGGTTATTATTGTTACTCATAATAGGGCAATTTCAATCATTGCTGATAGAATTATTAAAGTTCAAGATGGTCATATCATTTCTAATGAAGTTATTAAAAATCCAAAGAAAGCAGAAGATATAAAATGGTAAAAACTACTTGGGTATTGGCGCAAAAATTAAGAAGAGATATATCCCGAAATTTTTTGCAATTTATAGCAATTATTTTTATTTTAGCAACTTGTGTTTCTTTATTTTTGGGATTAACTGCTAATGCTTATGAATTTAATAAAAGAGTAGAAGAAGTCTATGATTCAAATCATGGAAATCTTGCAGATGTTTGGATTACTGTAAGTGATTATAATGAAGAAGATTATAATAATATTGCTAAATTTAATGAAGATGATGATAAAAAATTAATAGAAAAAAGACTTATAATGCCTGCAATGTATGAGGGCTATTCTACTTATGGATTAATGAGTGAAAATCTTCCAACAATTAACAAGGCATACGATGTTGAATTAAGCACTAATTATGAAGAAAATAAAGATTATTTCTTTTTATATATTCCTTATGAATATAAAACAAGATTTTCAAATTCGAAATTAGATGATTTTGTTGAAATTTCATATTCTTCTAGTTCACTAGTTAGTATTTTTAATGGAATAGTATCTTCATTAGGAGATACTCCATTAGGAATTGATGCTAAAAATCACATAAGTGACGCTTTTAAAGGAGAAGAGACAAATCTTAAATTTAAAGTTTCGGCTTATATGTCGCAACCTGAAAATATTCAAAACGCTCAATTTAATAGTGCCTATTTTTTGTTAGGAAGCAAATATTTTCTTTATAAATCTCTTAACAAAATTATTGATACCTATGATGATTCATCAATTAGTTATACAAAGGGAATATTTGAAGCCATTAGAGAAAATATATTAGAAAATAGTACTGATCTTGATGAATTAATTACAAGTTTAAACAATCAATATGTTGTGAAATTAAATGAAAATATAACTAGAGATGATTATATTGATGAATTGAATACTTATTTCCAAAATAATAATCGCTTATCCTCTATTATGAATAAGGATAATTTACCAAGTAATAGTGTAGTTCAAAACGATATTCAACAAGCTAAACAATTGACATATGTTTTCCCTGTTATTTTTTTTGTTGTTGCAATTTTAGTTGTTTTAACAACAATTTCACAAATGATTTTAAAACAAAGAATGCAAATTGGAACTTTAAAATCATTAGGCGTAAGAAAAGGAAGAATTGTTTTCTATTATATGTCTTTAATGTCGACTATTGCTCTTGTTGGAACAGGACTTGGAGCAATTATTGGCCCTTTAACTATAGCTAAAGTTTTGGACACAAAATACAAGCTTTTATACAGTCTTCCAGAGTTTCATTATTATTGGCCAATTAAAGAAATACTTATAGTAATTGCTTTAATTATTATTTTAGTGTCGCTATTAACTTCGATTATAATTCATAATGAACTTAAACTTAGTCCAGCAGATTCAATGAGACCAAAAACTCCTAACTATAAGTTTCATGAAACCAAACATGAAACAAAACACACTTCTATGATGATGGCCTTAAGAAATATTAAGATTCATTTTACTAAATCTTTAATGGTCATAATTGGAATTATGGGCTGTACTGGCTTATTAATATGTGGTTATGGAATTGATGACACTATTGAATATGGTAAAAATCTTGATATGAATAGTTATTACTGTACGGATGTAAATGTTACATATTCTCCAGGAACTTTATCTTTAAAAGATGAAATTGAAAACATTAAAGGTGTTGAAAAATGTGAAGAATATGCAGTGATTTCTGTTCAAGCAACTGATCTTAGTAAAGAAAACTTTATCAATACCCAAGTAATTTATTTTGATCGATACGATTCAACTAATTTTAAATATGAAAAGTGGTTAGATGATGGTATTGGAATTAGTGAATCAACTGCAGAACAACTTGGTGTTAAAGAAGATGATAAAGTAACATTTATTCTTAATGGTGAAGAGTACACATTATATGTAAACAAAGTCTTCTATACATTTTCTATCAAAGGACTATTTATATATCATCAAACGCTCGAAAACTTAGTTGATTATAAGACAAATGCATGGGTGAACGTGAAAAATATTGATGAAGTCGATAGAATATCATCTGAGATTAAAGATATAGATGGTGTTAGTTCATCTATGACTCGTATTGAAAGAATGGATACCATTAATGGTTATGTTTCTGCTATTGGCTCAATGACTATTGTTATTAAGGTATTTGCAATCATTCTTGCGGTAATTGTTTTAATTAACCTAGCAATCCTTAATTTCGAAGAAAGAAAACGTGAAATTGCAACTCTTAGAGTCCTTGGATTTAAACGAAGAGAAATTGCTGCATCTTTGATTTATGAAGTTATGATTCTTACTATAATTGGCGCAACTTTAGGTCTATTCCTAGGTTATCCATTAACTTATATAGTTTTATTTGTTAACAAAACGCCTCTTGTAAGTTTTTACTATTATGTTGCTCCAATTTCTTATATTTTTGGGTTTGCATTATCATTTGTTACAGCGCTTATCGTTAATCTAATTATAACTCGAAGAGTCAACAAAATATCGATGTCTGAATCATTAAAATCTATTGAATAAATTAAAAGTGCAAGTATGAAACTATGCGTGTCATACTTGCACTATTTATTAAAAACCCATGCACAAACTGCATGGATTAACTTTTTATTATTTATCTTCAATTGCTGCTTTAGCTCTTGCATCAAACTTTTTACGATCAGCAGTATTTAAAATTCTCTTTCTAATTCTATAAGTTTTTGGAGTGATTTCAACAAGTTCATCACTATTAATGTAGTCTAAGCAAGCTTCTAATGACATTTTCCTTGGGACTTTTAGAACAACTGTAAAATCTTTGTTTGATGATCTTTGGTTAGTTAGGTTTTTGGTTGCACAAACGTTAACTGATAAATCAGTATCATATTTATTTTCACCAACAACCATACCTTCATAAACATCAACACCAGGAGCAATGAACATAACTCCTCTTTCTTCAACGTGTTGAATTGCATATGGGGTGGCCATACCTTTTTCAGTAGCAACTAAAACACCGATTTGTCTTTCGCCTAGGTCCTTCTTTTCAAGTGGCCTATAGTCTTTATAGGTGTGAGAGATAATTCCGTATCCTTTGGTTAAAGTTAAGAAATTGGAAATAAATCCAAGTAATCCTCTAGAAGGAATAATGTAATCAATCTTAGTGTTTGCATCGCCTGCATCCATATTAACAAGTTCTGCATCTCTTGTTCCTAAAGCGGTCATAATATCGCCAACGAATTCATTAGGAACTTCAATTGATAAGTCTTCGAAAGGTTCACATTTAACGCCATCAATCTCTTTAATAATAACTTCAGGTCTTGAAACTTCAAGTTCATAACCTTCTCTACGCATATTTTCAATTAAGATACCAAGATGTAATTCACCTCTACCTGCAACGACCCATGATTCTGAATTAGGAACTCTTGTAACTTTCAATGAAACATCTCTTTGAACTTCTTTATTCAATCTTTCTTGAATTTGTCTAGCAGTTAACAAATCTCCATCATTTCCAGCAAATGGGGAACTATTTGTACCAAAAGTCATAGTCATTGTTGGTTCGTCAATATGAATAGGTGGAAGTGGTTCAATTAATGAATTATCACAAATTGTTTCGCCAACGTTAATATCTGGCAAACCTGCGACTGCAACAATATCACCTGCTTGAGCTGATTCAATTTCCTGTTTTTTAAGGCCAAAGTAGCCAATGACTTTTTGAATCTTGAATTGTTTAATTGAACCATCTCTTCTAGCACAACTCACTAAAGTGCCATTTTTAATGGTACCTCTTTGAATTCTGCCAATACCCATACGACCAACATAATCGTTATAATCAAGCATTGCAACTTGCATTTGAAGAGGACCTTCTTCGGTGACACGTGGTTCTGGAATTTCACTTAAAATTAAATCGAAGATAGGCGTCATTCCTTCTTGTTGAGTTGATAAAAGTGGATCTAATGATGAAGTCCCATTTAAAGCGCTACAATAAGCAACTTTAAAATCTAAGAAATCATCTGGCGCTCCAAGTTCGATGAATAAATTTAATACTTCATCTACTGCCTTAGCAGGATTTGCATTTGGTCTATCAACTTTATTAATAACAACAATAGGTTTAACATTTGCTTCAATTGCTTTTTTAAGAACAAAACGTGTTTGAGGCATTGTTCCTTCAAAAGCGTCGACAAGTAATAAACAACCATCAACCATGTGCATAATTCTTTCAACTTCGCCGCCAAAATCAGCGTGTCCTGGAGTATCAAGAATATTGATCTTTGTATCTTTATATAAAATGGATGTTGTTTTAGCTAAAATTGTAATGCCTCTTTCTCTTTCGATAGGATCGCTATCCATAACACGATCTTGAATCTTTTCGTTTTCTCTAAAAGTATTTGAGCTCTTTAAAAGTTGATTTACTAATGTAGTTTTACCATGATCAACGTGGGCAATAATTGCGACATTTCTCATTTTCATAAATCAAACCTCCAAATAATTAAAATAACGACTAATAAAATATCATAAATTAACCCACTTTTTCAACATAAATATATTTATATATTTAAAATCGTGAGCATAGAAAAATACCTGCTTTCATGAAAATTTACAAAAAAGTATTTTCTACTACCTTTTTAATAGCCGTTTATCTATAATATTTTTTGTATGAGAACAAATGGTATATTAATGGCGATCTCCTCACTTCCTGGAGATCAAGGAATAGGTGATTTTGGTGAAAGTGCCTATGAATTTATTGATTTAATTAAATCGGCAAAAATTAAAATTTGGCAAGTTTTACCATTGAATCCTGTTGGATATGGAAATTCACCATATCAATCAGAATGTGGAGAAGCAATCGATCCAATCTACATTTCTTTAAATGAACTTGTTAAAGAAGGATATTTAAAAAGTATTAAAACTTTTAACAAGACTAGTGATCGAGTTGATTATGAAGCAGTTAGAGAATTTAAAGATAAATATTTACGTTTAGCTTTTAAATCTCAAAAAGATACTGATTCAAAAGAATTTAAAGATTTTGAAAAAGCAAATAAATGGCTTGATAACTATGCTAAATTCCATATTATTTTCTTAAAAAATAATTATCTTGAATGGAATAAGTGGGATGTAATCGAAAGATATGATCCATATCAACATAAATTCAACTATTCAAAATATTTAAAAGAAATTTTATATCTTAAATGGTGTCAATTTATTGCTTTTAAGCAATTTATGAAACTTAAAGAATACGCTAATAAGAATGGCATAAAAATCATGGGTGACATTCCATTTTATGTTGGTGGTATGTCAAGTGATGTTTGGGAAAATCAAGATGATTTCCTACTTGACGAACAAGACAGATTTACACATATTGCAGGTGTTCCACCAGATTATTTTAGTAAAACTGGTCAAAGATGGGGCAATCCAATTTATGATTGGGACCAACTTAAAAAAGAAGGTTATGAATTTTGGATGAACAGATTTAAATATGCATCAAAAATGTATGATATTTTGCGTATTGATCACTTTAGAGCTTTTGATACATATTGGAAAGTTCCTTCATCATGTCCAACTGCTGAAGTCGGTAAGTGGATTAAAAGTCCAGGAACTGACTTTTTCGATACTTTAAAGAAAAGTGATATTAAATTAGATATTGTTGCAGAAGATTTAGGTGATTTATTCCCATCTGTCATTGAACTTAAGAATCATTATAAATTCCCTGGAATGTATATTCTAGAATTCAATTTTTTAAATCCAACTTTAAAAATTGAACAAAATCAAATTGTTTATACTGGTACCCATGATAACGATACTCTTGTTGGGTGGTTTAAATCATTAAAAGAAGAAGAGCAAAATCAAGTTAAATTGAAGATGAAGATTTTGAAAGTTAAAGGCAGGACCATGAATGAAAAATTCTTGAACTATGCCTATGAATCTATTGCTGATTACGTAATTATTCCAATGTGGGATTTCTTAAGTTTAGGTTCTTATTCAAGAATGAATGTTCCTGGAATTTGTGGTAGTCCAAACTGGGAATTTAGAATTAAAAACTTTGATGATTTTAAGAAAGTTTTACCATCTATTCTTAAATTAAACGAAAATAATAGAAGAGATAAATAGAATGTATAACATTGGTCTTATTTCCTTAGGATGTGTAAAAAACACTGTAGATAGCGAATCTATTTTAGCTATGCTTCCTCAAGAAGATTTTAATATTGTTACTGATTTAGAGAAAAGCGATTTAATTATTATAAATACTTGTGGATTTATTTTAGATGCAAAAATTGAAGCGATTAATGTAATTATTGAAGCTTTGAAATATAAAAAGAAAACAATTGTTTTAGGATGTCTTGTTGAACGTTATAAAAGTGATTTAGTCAAAGAATTTCCTGAAGTAGATGCTTTTGTTTCATTAAAAGAATATCCAAATCTTCAAGATATTATTAATAAAGTTCTTAATAGAGAAGTGGTGGATGAAGAATTTGATATTTTTAATAGAGTTTTATCAACTCCTTCATATTCAGCATATTTAAAAATATCTGAAGGTTGCGATAATTTTTGTGCATTTTGCTCAATTCCATTTATTAGAGGAAGATTTCATAGCTATGATTTTAATGAACTTATTTTGTATGCTAAAGATTTAGCTAAAAATGGTATTAAAGAACTTATAGTTATTTCTCAAGATACAGTTAGTTATGGAAAAGACTTAAAAGATGGATCCAATTTATATAAATTACTTAAGGAATTAGATAAGATTGAAGGGTTAGAATTTATTAGAGTTTTGTATACTTATCCAGAAGGTATAACGGATGAAATTTTAGAGCTTATATCGAAATCAAATAAGATCGTTCATTATTTTGATATACCTTTGCAACATTGTTCTACAAGGATATTAAAGTTGATGAATAGACACGATACAAAAGAATCTATTTTGTCTTTATATGAAAAAATTAAAAGAATTGTTCCTGATGCAATTTTAAGAACAACTTTAATTGCTGGATTCCCAAGCGAAACAGATGAAGAAGCTAAAGAATTATTCGATTTCATCAAAGAAATTAAATTTAATCATCTTGGAGTATTTACATATTCTAAAGAAGAAGGAACTAAAGCGAGTTTACTTGGTAATCAAATAGATGATGAAATTAAAAATAAGAGAAAAGATGCTCTAATGAATGAACAAAAGAAAATTTCTTATGAATTAAATAAAGGATTAATTGGCAAGAAATTCAAAGCTATTGTAACCAAAATTTTAGGCAATAATGAATACGAAGTTAGGAGTCAATTTAATTCCCCAGATGATATAGATGGAAGCATTATTCTTCAATCAAAAAATAAGCATATGGAGGGTGAAATTCTTAATATAGAAATCACAAACGCATTTGTTTATGATTTGCTTGCTAAAGAAGCCTAGATGCACGCTATAAAATTATTGAAATATGTGTCAAGTTCATATACAATAATAAGGCGTGATTAAGCCCCATTAGTTAATCGGTATAACGGATCCATGGTAAGGATCTATGCGTAGTTCGACTCTGCGATGGGGCACCACAAATGAA
>CAVEUG010000004.1:0-7206 GCA_963618895.1 Slackia isoflavoniconvertens
TGTTTTATAACTTTTTGGATTTTCTTTGGAGTTGGATCAATGACTATAATCATTAACTTAGGGACATTCGATGCTTTATGCTATTCATTTGCGAATATGTTTGCAACTTGGCATAAAGATGGAAAAAAGAAATATTTAGATTTGATGTATTATAAAGATGTTCATAAACCAAAAAGACATCAAAGGCGTTTTAACTTTATAGATTATTATATTGTTGCGGTTGTCTTTTTGGTTGCATCAATAATTTTAGAAATTATTTATAAGGGTACTTTATAAAGAAAGATATTAATTTTATATTAAGATTTTAATGTTTTTTAATTATTATAAATACTCGAAAATATAATTAGTAAATCAATTGAAATATATTGATTTTTTAATTGATTTTTAGTCGATTTGAAAAGGAGAAAATTATGAAAAGAAAGACCAAAAAATTGTTTGCAACCGCATTAACTGCTGGTTGTATTTGCACAACAATTGCTGCTTTGGTTAGCTGCGGTGAGCAAAAACAAGATGAAACTACAAAATATCCTGAATTTACTCTTAAAACCGAAAGCGGATCAGCAGTATTAGAAGTTGGCAAAACCGCTACTCTTTTAGTTGACGATGTCAAGGACGTTAAGGTTGATGAATTAGAATTAGCATATTCCTCATCTAATTCTGATGTATTAAGTGTTAGCGATAGTGGCGTTGTTACTGCAAAAGAGCCAGGAACTGCAAGCATTATTGCTGTTGATAGCGAACTTAATGCAGTTAGTAGTTTCGAATTTACCGTTCCAGGAGAAGATGCCAGTGGTGCATTTAATTACAGCGGAATGGGTTATGAAGTTCAACAAGATATTTTAGGAAAACTTGAAAGATATGCTCAAGATACATATTTAAGTGGAATTCCACTTGCTGGAGATGGTTCTTATGTTATGTATAATGATCGTGTTCAAAAGGGTGTCGAAACTTATATTACTGGATATGGTTTCGGTATTCTTCAATATGGTTCATTAACAAAGGATTTAGATGGTGAAACAAATTCTGCATATAAGAGATATTACCATACATATACTAGTGAAGACCCACATTCAATTAATGATTGGGATTCAAATAGTACATCTATTAGTGATTTAGCAAGTTATGTTAAGAGTTCATATTTTGGTGTTAGATTAACTGAAGATAAGACAAATTATGAATATTATCCTGTTTTAGCTAAAGATGATGATTGGGATGCTATAGACATAACAGACGATGCTTCACCAAAAGCAACTAAATTTAGATTACACGTTAAAACTGGCAAAGATGGATTAAAATATTCAACTGCTTCTACTAAATATTCTCAATTTAATGGAAGAGAAGTTCAACTTGAAGACTATCTTACATCTGTCAAAGTTCTTTTAACACAAAAATACAATTTCTATAGAGGAGCCGAACAAGTTGGTTCAGATTATGCTAGACCAATTAAAAATGCTGCAGATTATTGGAATGCAAGTGCCGACGGAATTAACGAAGATGCATTTAAAAATGTTGGTGTAAAAGTTGGTACAGATGATAAAGGCGATTATATTGAATTTGAATTCTCTAAACCTTTAACAGTTAGTGATGCTAAAGCAAATATTGGTGGAGATTCCTTCCAACCACTTCCAATGGAATTCTTTGATGCAATTGGCGGTGCTGAAAAATATGGTACCTTTAGTGAAGATGGAAGTTTAACTCCTGTAGATACTTCGCTTTCATTATCTGCATACACACTAGAATATTGGGAAAAAGATAAATTAATTACTTTTAAACGTAATGAAAATTGGATTGAAAAATCTGAAGACACTGGTATGTATAACATTCCTGGTGTTCATATGGCAATTCTTGCTGCTGCAAAGAGTGATACAGAAGCTGCATTTAAAGAATTCTTAGCTGGTAAACTTGATGCTTGCTCAATTCCTGGTACTTATTTAAAACAATACCAGAACGATCCAAGAACAACTGCAATTCCAGAAAATACAACATGGAAGCTTAATGTAAATGCTACAACTGAAGAACTTTGGGAAGAGTTATTTGGTGTAGATGGTACTGTTGCAAAAACTGCAAAGGAAAATTATTGGAAAGTTAAACCAATCATGAGTAATACTCATTTCCTTGATGGTTTATATTATTCAATTAATAGATCAGAATTTGCTGATTCTAAGAATATGACCCCATCACAAAATTATTTATCAAAAGCTTATTATTTCTCTGATGATAAAGCCGGACAACATTATTATTATGAATCTAAAGTTCATGAAGAAGCTTTAAAAGATCGTTATCCAGATACATATGGTTATAATCTTGATGCTTCTAAGATAATGTTTAAACTTGCAATTCAAGAAGAAGTTGCTGCTGGTCATTATGCATATGGTACTGCAAGTAATCCAACAGTTATTACAATTAGTGCAAAATGGATGTCTCAATCAACTCTTACAAGTTGGGGACAACCAATTACTAAATATATGATGGATGCATTTAATAGTGTTGATCCACGTATTCAATTAAATATTGAAAATAGTGTTGCCGGTTCCGATAGTGATGCTATGTATGATGCACTTGAATATGGACAATTCGACTTAGGTATGGGAGCTATTACTGGTATGCAAGCATGGCCACTTGATTTCTTCCAAGTCTTATGTAGCGATAATAGAAGTGGATTCTGTTTAAACTGGGGACCAGATACTTCTATAAATGATGGAAAAATTTACTATGATGGAAAAATGTGGTCATTCAATGCATTGTGGGAAGCAGGAACTTCAGGTGTTTGTGCAGTTGATGGAGAAGTTGGATTCTCATATGCAACCAATAGTTCAACTATTACATATGAAATTGATGAAGAAACTCATGATGTAAAATATAATTTATTCTATACAGCAATTGCTGCTCAAGGCGTTAGTTATAAACTAAAAGGTATTGATATTGAAGATTATGCAACAAATAATGGTGTAGGAACTGCAAAATATATTTCATCAGATGTTACTTCATCCATGGAAATTGAAGATGATGGTTCTGTATCATTTGTAATTCCTGGAACTTGTGATTGGGTTGATTACGGACCTGGTTATGAGAAATATAGTTTCAGATTTGATGTTTACTTTACATTTGAAATTACAACTCCAAGCGGTACAAAATTTGATTTAACTTACAATGCTGGTGGTAATTTCTATAGTTATTCAGCATTTGCAGAATAGTTGATTAGGAAATTATTTATTTAACAAAGATTGGCTTTTAGCCAATCTTTGTTTGTTTAAAATTTTATGAAAAATGCTTTAAAAGATGGTATTTTTCATAAAATTAACTATTTTTTGATAAAAATTATATTATGATTTTATTTCTATGTTAAAATTATGAGACCTTAAAAGAAAGGAGAAAGATATGTGGAAATATGTTCTTAAACGTATCATATTAATTGCGTTTACTGCATTTATTATTTTATCTTTAACATTCATTTTAATTAAGCTTTTACCACCTGCAAGTCCATCAGGATTTCCATCTGCTATTCAAGCATTTTATTTGAAGCAAGTTGGATTAGGTTACATGCTTGATTATAGTTCGCCAAGAACTGATCTTGGTAGCCAATTATATAGCTGGGTCGATAGTTCTGGTACTTCCCACTATATTTATCAACGTCCAGTTATGGATCAATACTTTAATTGGTTAGCTAATATCTTTACAAAATGGGATTGGGGCACTTCAACAAATGTTAGTATTGGTGAAAGTGCTATGTCAATCATTCTCAATAGTTCAACAAGAGGTTTCTGGGGTAGTCGTCTTTGGACATCCATGAAAATTAATCTTTTAACCTCACTTGTTGCTGTTCCAGTTGGTTTTGGCTTAGGTATTTGGGCCGCTTTAAAGAAAAATAAATTGACTGATAGTATTATTTCTACAATTATTATTATCTTTATATCTGTCCCTTCATTTATTATTATTACTTATTCTATTATGCTTTTTGCTTATCAAATGAAATGGCTTCCATCCCAATGGCCAAGCAATCTTGCAAGTGAAAAGGAAAAGGTTTTAGGATATATTATTCCGGTTTTTGCGTTAAGTGCCGGAACCATTTGTGCTTATGCTAGATGGGTAAGAGCCGAACTTGTTGATGTTATGGAAAGTGAATTTTTGCTTTTGGCTCGTACAAAAGGTTTAACTAGACGTCAATCAATTGTTCGTCACGCCATGAGAAATTCATTAGTTCCTATTTTCCCAATGTTAATTGGCGAAGTTATTGGGGCTTTGAGTGGTTCAATGATTCTTGAACAACTTTATGGTATTCCTGGTATTGGAACTTTATATATTACAGCTCTTGGTACTCCAGGAAAAACAACTGATTATAACGTATTGATGGTCGATATGGCTCTTGTTACAATGATTGGTTTATTTGCTGGTTTACTTGTTGACTTATCTTATGGATTTATTGATCCAAGAATTAGAATGGGGGCTAAGAAATAATATGAACGAAAATAAAAAATTTACATATATTGATAGCGAATTCAACGAACATTCTATTGATATTAATAAGGATGATTTTAAACAAGTCAATGTTGACAAGAAAAGTTTTGAAAGAAAATTTGAAAGCAAACCAACAACTTTCCTTAAAGACGCTTTAAGAAGATTCGTTAAAAATAAATCATCGGTTGCTGGTGGCGTCATTTTAGGAATTATTGTTATTTTAGCTTTTATATTACCAATTACTTTACAAAGCGACGTTTCAAGTCCACATCTTGATCAAAGATTTTTATCTCCAAAATTATTTAATGCTGGCACAGGGTTTTGGGATGGAACTGTATATTATGATGAAGATATTGTTTTTGATAATGAAAATGATACTCCTGCAGGATATGTTAAGGATGCTGTCAGCGAATTATATAAATGGGATGCAACAACAAACAACTCAAGCAAATATGCTAGTGGTGGTTATTTAAGATTTGCGGTTGATCCAGTAGCTTCCCAAAGCGTTGATTTAGAGAAAAATACCAAATATTTAGAATCTTATAAATTTAGTTTAGATCTTAGCAAAAATTATACTTTTGCTTTTGAATTAAATGATGAAGATACAAATGATGAATTTGAACAAGGGTATTATAAGGCTTATATAAAATTTAAAGTTAATGATAGCGATGAAAGTTATACTTATTACTACTTTAATTCTGATTTTATTAAAGCTTCAAAAAATAATAGTTATGATGTCGCTTCATTGCTTAAATCTGCTGGTTATAGTGGCACAATTTCAACAGCGAATTATGGTTTCTTGCTTAAACCAGGTTATGAAAAACGTCAAGAACTTCTTATTAAATCAGTGACTGTTACATCAAATGATGAATCAAATGCTGATTTATTTAAAGAGATGTCAATTAGCGATGCAAATCAACAAGTTTTATTAACTCAAAAGAATGAAACAACAAAAGAAGACAATAAAGGATATTGGATTTGTAATGGCTTTAAATTTTTATATAAAGCCAATGTTACTTATTGTCATTTTAGATATGATACATACATCGCAACATATGGTTTACGCGATATAACTTTGGCTAGTGATATTGTTAAAGGATTTGTTAAAAAAGGTTATTTAAAATACGATTTCAATGTTGGAATTGATTCATTTGAAATTTTAGATGCTGAAAAGTGTCCAATTACAAAAGTTTATTCTCAAACTAAAAATACGGGTGTTATTACTACATATTCATTAAATTGTGAAGTTAGTTATTATAAATATCTTGGATTTGACTCAATGCCAAAATACTTATTTGGTACCGATGCAAATGGGAAAGACCTTTTACATATTATGTTTAATGGTTTAAGAACATCTTTGGTTCTTGGTCTTGTTACAAGTGCAATTAACTTAACAATTGGTGTTATTTGGGGAAGTATTTCTGGCTATTTTGGTGGATGGACCGATTTAATAATGGAAAGATTCACCGATATTTTAGGACGTATTCCTTGGATTGTTATAATGACCCTCTGCATTCTCTATTTAGGACAAAACTTTACAACATTTGCTCTTGCACTTTGTCTTACTGGGTGGATGGGAGCCGCAGGAACGACCAGAGCTCAATTCTATAGATTTAAAGGCAGAGAATATGTTTTAGCTAGTAGAACTTTAGGATCTAGTGACTGGCGTCTCATTTTCAAACACATTTTGCCAAACTCACTTGGCACACTTGTTACAAGTTCGGTCTTCATGATTCCAGGTGTTATTTACACTGAAGCAACTCTTTCTTATCTCAATTTAGGGTTACAAGGACTTGATAGTTTTGGAATTATTTTGAGTGAGAATCAACAATATATCTCAAGTAATTCATACTTGATTTTGATACCATCATTAGTTATGGCATTCATGATGATTTCCTTCAATTTGTTTGGTAATGGTTTACGTGATGCCTTTAACCCATCTCTAAAAGGAGGCGAATAATATGGCAGAAAAAAATATGTATGCAGAAGATAATAAAATATTAAGTGTTAAAAATCTTCAAATTAATTTCAAAAGCGATTCTGGAATTGTTCATGCCGTTAGAGGTGTTTCATTCGATTTATATAAGGGCGAAACCTTATGTATAGTTGGAGAATCTGGTAGTGGTAAGAGTGTTACTTCTAAAACTATCATGGGGATTTTGCCAAAGAATGCTATTATTTCAAATGGTCAAATCCTTTATGAAGGAGAAGATTTAGTTAGAGTTTCTGAAGAAGACTTCCATAGAATTCGTGGAAATAAAATTGGAATGATTTTCCAAGATCCTTTAAGTGCATTGAATCCTCTTGTTAAGGTTGGAAAACAAATTACTGAAACAAGCTTAATTAATAGTAATATTTTAAAGAAAAAATATTATGATTTAATTTCTGGTGATTTAACTGCTGTTAGAAATAATGAAGCTAATGCTGTTTACGAAACTAATCGTACAAAAAGCAAAGTTTATGAAGCAAAAAAGAATCTAAAAGAATATCTTTCTTACAAGAAAAAATTGGATTCTTTAAAAAATACCAATTCTAATAAATTAGAAGAAGTTAATGAAAAAGTTAGCAAATTAAGCGAAAAACTTAAATCATATGTTGATACTGTTAAATATAGTTTCGAATTTGATAAAGAATATTATGAGTCTGAAATTAAAAAGTTTAAAACAACTAAAGTTGTTGAATCTTCTAATAGTTTGAAAAACGAACTTGTCAAAACTAAAATTGAAAATAGGATTGAAAGCTGTAATAGCA
>CAVEUG010000005.1:0-6946 GCA_963618895.1 Slackia isoflavoniconvertens
TTACAGTTTTATTCGATGATTATGAATATTCAGCAATTCTTCCAAAAGCTTATTCAAGCATGAATATAATTGTTGGTGGTTCAAAAGTTGTAACTGGCAAAACTGCTACTATATTAAAAGGAGCAAAGTCCACTGCTACATTTAAAAATAGCTTCTATGTTGGTGAAAACGTATCAACTAATGGTAGTGAAATTCTTACAATAGAAGTTAAATCCGGACTTACGAGTTATGGTTCTGGAAACAACCAAGGCGGTGGTCAACCTGGAGAAAATCCAGGAGATGGTGGTAATAGACCTGGAGACGGTGGTAACCCAGGACCTGGTGGAGATAACGGAAAACCTGGCAACTAATGGAGCGTCTTTCCAATAAAATCGGCTTTAACAATTAAGTTAAAGCCTTTTTTAATGAAGATCATATATGAAATTTAGACTTCAACTATGATTTTGCATATTTCCTCAAATGAAATAATATTCATCAAATCATTAAAAAAGGTTGCTCATAGTTGAACAACCGATTTTATTAATTACATTTTTGCGTCATCGTAATTATTCAAGACCTTAATTTGAGGTCTAACAATTTTACGAATTGTTCCCGGAACAAATGGATTCTTAAGGTGTGCTTTATTAAGTAATTCTAAGAATGGATATTTGCCGCCCATCCTTAATAATTTAACATACTTATTCCAAGCTTTTTCTCTATTCTTATCCATTTCATCCTTAAATTCTAAAGCCAAAACTTGAGCTAATGTATAATCGATATAATAGAATGGAGTTTGATAAATATGAGCTTGCCTCATCCATAGATGCCCTTGAGCATATTCAAATCCTTTATAGTTATAATCTGGTCTATATTTTGCATCAATTTCTGCCCACTTCTTGCAACGTTCTTCATGTGTTACGTTTGGGTTTTCATAGACCCAGTGTTGGAATTCATCAACTTCAGATCCATATGGTAAGAAAGTAAATGCGCTAGCTAAATGTGCAAATCTATATTTATCTGCATCTTTTTTAAAGAATAGTTCCATCCATGGTTCTGCAAAGAATTCCATGGACATACTATCGATTTCACATGCTTCAAGAGTAGGCATTCTTTCTCCCGGAACCTTAATTTTGCTACCAAGCCATCCTTGGAAACTATGACCAAACTCATGAGTTAATGTATCAACATCACCCGCAGTACCATTTGAATTTGAGAAAATAAATGGCATTTTTAGTTTTGGAATATATGTCATATACCCGCCAGTCATTTTTCCTGGTTTTGCATCTAAATCCATAAGATGATCATCAACCATCTTATCAAAGAAATCACCAGTTAATGGAGACATTTCATGATACATTTTTGATGCGCATTCGCATAAATATTTGCTGTCGCCACATGGTTTTGCATTTCCTGATAAAAATTCAAGATTATAATCGACAAATAATGGCTTTTTTATTCCTATTCTCTTTGCTTGTCTTTTTCTTAATTTAACTGCTATTGGAACAACTTCTTCATAGATTTGGTCGCGATATTCTTTAACCATTTTTTCATCATAATCTAATCTCCCGAGTGCAAGATACTGATATTCAATAGCATTCTTAAAACCTAGAGTTTTAGCGATTTTGTCTCTCACTTTAACAAGTTCATCATATATTCTTCCAAGTTCGGCATCGTTTTGTTCTAAATATCCATAATATGCTTTAGCTGCTTCAATTCTCGTATCTCTATCAATATCTGACATGAATTTTCCAATACTTGATAAATTATATGTTTCACCTCTAAATTCGATTTTAGCTCCAGAAATAATCTTTTGATATTCGTTGACAAGTTGATTTTCTTTAATTTTGTCTGGAATAATTTTTGGATCAAAAATCTTAAATTCATTTTCGATACGTTTAAAGAAAGTTTCTCCAAATTTCTTAACCAAATCTTCTTTGAATGGTGATTCAATAATCGCTTTATCAAATGCAACACTATATTCACTTAATTTTGGTCCAACTTCATCACAAATATCGCTTAATTCTGAAATCTTTTTATCATTCATATCAATCGAATGGCGAATAGAAATAACCGTGAAATTTGTATCAAGATTATCGCTTAACTTAAATGATTTTTGGATGACTCTAATAGCTTCTTGGGCACTTTTAGCATTCTTTAGTTCCTCGGTTAAAGCTTGCATTTGTCCAATTATTTTCTTTTCATTTGGCTTTACAGCCTTTAATTCTTCAAATTTCATAAAAACTCCAATCTATTTTTATTTAATGGTATCAATCTCATCTTTTCTAAACAAAACTTTTACCCATTTAGTAAAGAAAAGATTGCGCCAATAATTAAAACCAACAACATAAGTGTTATATAACTGAATTGATTCAAAATATTTAGTGTTTAATTCATCAATTGTTTTCAAATGGTTAACTAATTCCTTTGTATCATCAATAGCTTTTAAATTTACGCAAACACTTTTTACAACAGTATAAAGTTTCTCAGTTCCACTAAAAAATTTATCAAACTCTTTTGGTTCTACTTTTTCATATTTTTTTATCTTATTATCTTTCATGAATTCAAGTAATTTTGGATTATCATAACCAAGTTTCATTAAAATATCTGAACATTCATATAAACTTTGAATTTTTTGATAAATCAAAACATTAATTGTTTCTGAACTTGTATCAATCTTCTTCTTAAATGACTTCATAAAGAAAAAAGAAATAGAAACATAGACAACATAAACCAAAAATAAAAATAAAGCTATAACTGCTAACCAAACACTTTCAATAATTGATATATTCATACGAAAATTATATACGTTTTTTTTAAAATATATAGTCTTTTGACTATATATGTCCATTTTGATATAATTTTTATAATATGGAAAAGAAAATTATAGCTTTAATGTATGATTTTGATCGTACGCTTGCAACGCAAGACATGCAAAACTTTAGTTTCATCCCTAATTTAGGCTTGACACCCAAGGAATTTTGGGAAAAAACTAACGAATATTGTGAAAAATATGATACCGATAGAATTTTAGGTTATATGTATGTCATGATTGAAGAATGCAAAAAGAAAGGTATTAAATTAACATATAATTACTTAAAATCCCAAGGCAAAAATGTTGATTTCTTTAAAGGTGTTTTAACTTGGTTTGACAGAATTAATGCATACGCAAAAAGTAAGGGTTTTAAATGTGAGCATTATTTAATTTCTAGTGGTAATCGCGAAATAATTGATGGAACAGCAATCGCCAAAGAATTCAAGCATATTTTTGGATGTGAATTTTACTTTGATAAAGAGACAAAAGAAGCAACATGGCCTAAATTCATGATTAATTACACTCAAAAAACTCAATGCTTCTTTAAAATTAGCAAAGGTGTAACTAAAAATTATGAAGATCAAAAAGTTAATGAAAAAACTTTAGTTAGAAAAATACCATATCGAAATATGATTTATTTTGGTGATGGATTAACGGATGTCCCAATCATGATTTTAACAAAAAACAATGGAGGGACAGCTATTGCAGTTTATAGCAACCCAAATGATAAAGAAAAAGTTGAAAATCTTCTTGATGAAAACCGTGTAAACTTTGTTTGCAAGGCAGATTATAGTGAAAATAAAGATCTCGAAAAAATTGTTCAATTAACAATTGATAGTATCGCAATTCAACAAGAATTTTCTGATAAATACAATACTAATCCACAAAAGAAAAGTGTTTAGATTATGAATTATGGGGTTATTTTATTAGGTGGCGATAGTTTAAGAACTTCTACTTCTTTACCAAAGCAATACTTTATAATTGCTGGTAAAGAGGTTTTTCTTTATTCTTTCGAATGCTTTTTGAAAAATCCTAATATTTCAAAAATATTATTAGTAACCAATGAAGAATATATAGATTTTGTTAAAAGCAAAATCTTAAACTATAAAACCACTAAAGAAATAGAAGTTATCAAAGGTGGTTTTAATAGGCAAGATTCTTCATTTTTAGCACTTGATTACATTAAAAAACATGAAGACGATACTTCATTTATTAATGTAATTATTCATGATTCAGCTAGACCACTACTCACTACGAAAGTGTTGGATTCAATTATAGATAAATTAAAAATATCTAGAGCTGTTACTGCCTATTATCCAATTTATGATTCAATTTGTACTTCAAAAGATTTAAAAACAATTGATGGATATCCCTCTAGAACTGAAACATTTTCAATTCAAACCCCCCAAGGATTCAACTTTAATTTACTTTACAACGCACATCTTAGTGCAATAAATCAAAAATGGCCTAATATTAATGATGATAGTGTTTTAGTTAAAAAAAACGGATACGAAGTTGATTTAGTTTTAGGGGATAGATTAAATTTTAAAATCACCACTATCGATGATTTATTTATTGTTAAAAGGATTATAGAAGGATAAAAATATGGATAAATTAAAAGTAGACGATGTAATCGAAGGAATTGTAACTTCCATTAAAAAGTATGGGGTATTCCTTTCGTTCGAAAATGGATATGTTGGTCTCCTACATATAAGCGAAATTTCAGGTAAATTTATATCAAATATATTTAATTACTTTGAAATTGGGGATAAAATTATGGTCGCGGTAAAAACTATTGATCAAGAAACAAAATATTTAACAGTTTCAACTAGAGATTTACCAAGCGATGTTAATAACTTAAAGTCCCATTATCGATCTGATAGTGTTCGTCAATCAATTAAAAACATAGATTTTTCAAAACTTGATAAAGCACTACCAAAAATGATTGAGACTGAGTTAGAAAGAGAAAGAGGGAATAAAAAACATGATTAAGGTTGGATTTGATTACATTAAGCCAAGTAAATTAGCTAATCTTCTTGATTATCAAGAAAGAGTTAGAACCATTCATGAAATGATTAGAGAAAAGACTGGTTTGGGAAATGATTTTTTAGGTTGGGTTGATTACGAATTGCATTATGATCACGAAGAACTAGAAAGAATTATAAAAAAGGCAGAAGATTGCCGTAAAAAATATGATACATTAGTTGTATGCGGTATCGGTGGTAGCTATTTAGGTGCAAGAGCAGCTATTGAAGCTCTTAATGGTTTACACTCTTTAGATAAAATGGAAATTGTTTTCCTTGGAAATACTTTAGGTCCTGAATATGTTTCGCAAACTATGAAATATCTACAAAAACGTAATTATTGTGTTTGCGTTATATCAAAATCAGGTACAACAACCGAAACATCTATTGGTTTTAGATTATTACGTGATGATTTAGAAAAAAGATTTGGTAAAGAAAGCACTAAAGATAGAATTGTTGCAGTCACCGATAAAGAAAAAGGTGCTTTAAGAACTTTGGCCAATAAAGAAGGTTATGAAACATATGTTCTTCCAGATGATATTGGTGGAAGATTTAGTGTTATCACTGCTGTTGGATTGTTCCCAATTGCATGTGCAGGCATTAATGTTAAAAGTTTTTTAGCTGGTTTCTTTGAAGGCGAGAGAGAATACGATAATCCTGATGTTTTCACTAATGAAGCTTATAAATATGCTTGTCAACGTAACCATTTATACCAAATGGGTTATTCAACTGAAATGCTTGTTAGTTATGAACAACAATATAAGATGCTAATTGAATGGTGGAAACAATTGTTTGATGAATCTGAAGGCAAAACAAGTAAGGCTTTGCTTGCCGCTAGTGCAGTATTTACAACCGATCTCCACTCAATGGGTCAATTTATTCAGGATGGTAGCAAGGTTTTATTTGAAACTGTTATTTATGTCGATAATCCAAGCGATAATATTATTATTCCTGAAGATAAAGAAGATTTAGATGGATTAAATTATTTAGCTAATAGAGAATTAAGTTTCGTTAATCATAAAGCTTATCAAGGAACGTTAAAAGCCCACTGTGAAGTTGGTGATGTTCCAAACATTACCTTGACATTAGATAAGATGGACGCTAAAACATTAGGTCACTTCATGAGTTTCTTTATGAATGCCTGTGCTATGAGTGCTTATATGCTTGGAGTTAACCCATTCAATCAACCAGGTGTTGAAATTTATAAAAAGAATATGTTTCACCTTTTAGGCAAAAAAGGTTACTAGTATTTTAAAACTTGTTCCACAAGTGGGACAAGTTTTTTAGTTTTAATAACTATTCAAGTGTTAAAAGCAAAGCCATTTTAAATTTTTTAGTTGCTTTAACACTATGCAATCCACCTTTTGCAAAATGGAAGTTTTCACCAGTCTTTATTGGATAATCTTTTCCTTGATAACCGATAACTCCCTCGCCATCTAAAGCAAATATAATTGCTTCTCCAGGAGCAGCATGTTCTGAAAGACCAGTGCCTTCATCAAAAGCCATTACAACAAATTTCATTTCTTTGTTATGAACTATATCCATATTAACAATCTTTCCTTCTTGATATGGAACAAGATCCTTTAGCTTAAAAATTTCTCCGGGTTTAATAGTATTATTCATAAAATCTTCCTTTCTTATAGATATCTCTATATAAATGCTATTTGTATACGTTCTAATCCCTATCGGTGTATTTATTAAAGTAATGAGAGATTCATCAATTTTAACAAATTTATTAAATCCATTACCATATACTTCAACACAACCATCTAAAACGAAAATGAATTTATGATAAGGATAAATTTCTGCGCTAATGTCTGTATCTTTTGCTAGCGAAAAATACGTAATGTCATTTTTCCCGCTATAAATATTCTTAGATATAGTACAACCAGGAACTACCCCATTCTCTTTTGCTATTGAAAATATTTCGCCAACTTTTTCTTTCATAAAATAACCATATTGTTTATAGCATAATTTTAATAATAATCAAACTTTAATGCATTCGGCATTAGTGTTATAATTTGTTGGTCAAAAATAAAAATCGAGTATTGGATTTTTAATTGACTAATTGATATCCATTTGATATATTATTTAAGCACGCGTATATCGTGTATCGTGTGGATGTTTAGCT
>CAVEUG010000006.1:0-2649 GCA_963618895.1 Slackia isoflavoniconvertens
AATTTATATTTAAGATAGATTAATAGTGGCAATGCTTATAAATGTCGATGATGATTTTAAGATTAAATTACAAACAAGTTGATGATTATTATCGATTGAAAACGAAAAGAGTTTTATTGGTGGCTTTGCTAACACATTGAACATAAATTAATTTAATGATTATTATCTTATGTTAGATTTTATAAAAAAATTGAATTCACCCCCTATTTAATAGTGAAAGGAGATTCTTTGCAATTTTAATCTTATTTATAGGTTTTATTTAATTTCAAATAGGTGCAAATATGAACCAATTAGGTGTAATATTCTTTAAGTATTTATTTTTAATGTTATAATTATCTAAAATGGAGGATTTAATTATGGCTCAAGCAACTTTTAGTGTAAGAATGGATCAAAACTTAAAAAAAGAATTTGAAGGATTATGTTCTAGTTTTGGTATGAATATGACAACTGCAATTAATATATTTGCTAAAGCTGTGGTTAGAGAAAGAAAAATACCATTTGAAATTAGTGAGAAAAAAGAAATTGATAGAGAGGAGGTATTGCTAGCTATTAAAGCTTTAAGAGAAGAAGCAAAAATTAATGGAACTTGTGATATGTCTCTTGAAGAAATTAATAAGGAAATTGAACTTGCAAGAAAAAACAATAATTAATGAAATATTATGTCGTTATTGATACAAACGTAATAGTATCTGCTTTATTAACTAAACATGAAGATGCCTCAACTCTTAAAGTGCTTAAGGAAGCGTTGGGCTGTAATTTAAATCTTTTATATAACGAAATAGACTTGATATTATAATTATTACCCCTTTTAGTAGATAAATAGTAGATTATTAATATTAAAATTTTCAAATAAAAAGAGGACTTTAAGTCCTCATATTTTTATTTCTTTGTATATGATAAATTTCCTTCGAAATAAACATTAGAAATATTTGCGGTATGGATTGTATTAATTTCCATGGATGAAATATCTTTGTCAATATGGAGGAAATCAGCATATTTTCCTACTTCAATTGATCCTCTTTCTTTTTCAATTCCTAATAATTTAGCTCCATTAATAGTCATAACATCTAATGCTTGATTGAAAGTGATTAATTCATCTGAAGAGAATGATTTAACATATTTTGCATTATCACCAAGGAAAGATAAATCATAAGTACCATTAACTGCAAGTTCAATAATATTTAAGATATCAGTTGGACCATAAGCGTTTGATGGGTAATCTGTAGAAGAAGTTAAGACAATTCCTTTATTAAGTTGAGATTTTAAAGGATATCCATGCAAGAACCAATCAGCTGAAGAGAATTTATTTGCAATATCAGTACGTTCATCATAACAACGCCATCCAATATTTGTAGCGCTAGGAATGTTATATTTTGCCATTAAATCCATTGTTTCTTCAGTTAATCCAAAGCAATGTCCAAGTGAATTTTTAACGCCTTCTTTTTTATAACTATCTGCTTTAACCATTGAATTTACTACTTGAGCTGTAGCTGCATCACCTGAAGAATGAACATGAACTGAAATACCGTTTTCATTTGCAGTTTTAACAAGATAATCCATTTCTTCATCTTTCCAAATTTGAGTACCATAAGTTCCATCTTTATATGGTTCTAATACCCATCCAGACATTGATTCAACACATTCCCCATCTGCAAAAAGTTTGATTGCGTCTGGACTAAATCTAGAAGTAGTGTAGTTACTTTTAAACTTAACTGCGTCTTGAATACAAGCTTCTAAATTTTCTTCGAATGGATCAATTTTGTTTGTGGCTTCTAAGCAAATTTTTAATCCAGTATTTTTATCATAATCATATATTGATTTAAAAATTGTTTCTCCAAAATATGAAGTATAAGCATCTAAATAATATGTATAACCATTTTGATGAAGTGTTTCTTGACCATATTCAATACCTTTTGCAACATCACTACTAGAAAGGAAATTAGATGGTTTAACAACTTTAGACATAACATAATTCATTGCAACATCAGTTGCTAAACCAAGTAAATTACCATTACTATCTTTTGAAAAGCTGCCACCAGTGATAACAGTGTCACTCGTGATTCCGGCTAATTCAATTGTTTTAGAATTCATAAACATATTGTGTCCAGAATCATCAATGACAACCATTGGTTTATCCAAGCAAATCTTATCTAATTCTTCTCTCATATTAATATCGTTTTTAACATTTTGAAGAACAATGTTATCCCATCCAAAAGTTAAATAAAGAGTAGAAGTTGGATTTTTAGAAACAGTATCTTTTACGAATTTGATTAAATCTTCAATAGTGGTTACTTTGTTAGATAAATTTAAAACATTTAAAACCGAACTAACAAGATAGTGTCCATGACCTTCAGTAGCGCCTGGCATAACAAAACTATCGCTATAATCAATAACTTTTGTTTTTCCTTCTTTTACATATTTTTCGGCATCAGCTTTTTTACCTACAAAGATATATTTACCATCTTTAACAGCAAAAGCTTCAACATAATCTTGGTTTTTATTAGCAGTATAAATTTTAGAATAAACAACAGTATCTGCTTCAACATTTTGGTTATTGCATCCAGTTAAAGTGCTTGCACCTAAAATAGCAGGGATAACCATGAATTTAAAAATTTTATTATATTTTTTCATTTTTTATCTCCTTAGGAT
>CAVEUG010000007.1:0-6620 GCA_963618895.1 Slackia isoflavoniconvertens
AAAAAAAAAAAAAAAAAAACGACGACTGCGTCGTTATTATTACATATATTTTTAATATAAATGCGAGGTATTTATATGAAAAAAAGAACAAAGATTAGTTTAGTGTTATCCTCAGCTGCAGCAATATTACTTGCTGGAAGTATAATGGCTGGCGGAACATATGCATTATTTACGAGCGAAAGCAAAACTAATATTGCAGTTACAAGTGGTAAAGTTGATGTAACCGCAGAAATTATTAATAAGCAAACTTATTCTGGTGTTAACCTTACTGGCGATCCTACTACTGATGTTGTTGAAGCGACAACTACAAATGGAACATTCACTAATGGCGGAACTGCAACAGTTGATGGAACTGATTTAAAACTTGTCCACATGACTCCTGGCGATAAAGTCAAATTTTCAATTGAAGTTACTAATAATAGTAATGTTGCTGCAAAATATCGTACAGTAGTTACTAAAGGTAGTGATACTGGTTTATTTGCTGGTCTTGAAATTAAAGTAGGTGCAGATAATTTTTTAGGTACTTCACTTATTTCTTCTTATAAAGATTTAGGCGAAAAAGGTTCTACATTTACTATTGATGTCGAAGTAAATCTTCCAAGTGATCGTGGTAATGTATATCAAGGGAAGGAATGCAATTTATCTTTTGCTGTTGAGGCTGTTCAAGGCAATACTTTCGATGGCGTATATGAAGTTAATTCAAACAATATTCAAGATTATCTTGATGGAATGTATGGTTCGCTCGATGGCGCTACATTAGTGCTTACTGAAGAAACAGGCAATACATACAACAAACTTGAATTTGGACGTGCAACTAAATATGCTGGAAGTAATACCCAATACTATATCGGTGGAATTTCTGAAGACAAAGAAAAGACTTTAGATGAATTCCTTGAAATTAAAAATGGATCATCATGGTCAGATTCCTCCTATTATGTTCGTAATATTAATAACCTTACTATAAAAGCTAAGGAAGGTGTGGATATAAAAGTTGCTGGCTTAAATGCAGTAGGTGGTCATCAACATAGTACTGCACCAGAAACAGTTCATGATTATGTTTTAGACAAAGACATGACTGGCAGCGCTTATTATTTAGCTCAAAATTGGAGCAATATTACTTTTGAAGATATTTCATTTACTTCAGGTGTAATAATTTCTTCTTCTCAAGCTGAAACTTCAATTGATGGAGTCACATTTAGGAATTGTAGTTTTAATCCTAATGGTAAAACCATCAATAACAACGATCATAATGGCGTTACTTTCTATAGTGAAGGAAATACAGGAGGTTTAAATAATCTAGTTGTTGATAATTGCTCTTTTGAAAATTGCTTCACCGCTGTATATTGCATGCATGTTAAAGGTGTGACAGTTGTCAATTCCACCTTTAAAGAAATCGGATTTAATTCACTTCAATTAGCTACTCAAAGTGTAACAAATTTGGGAACTATTAAATTTGTTAATAATACAATTACAAATGAGTCTGATCGTATTTTGCGATTTGGAGATTGTGGTAGCGATACACAATTTATAATTGCTAGAAATACTGCAAGTAATGCTTATGATCCAACTGATAAATCTGTTATTAAAGCAACTAATCTTGCTGAAGGCATTACTTATGATATTCATGATAATAATTGGGGCGAAGGAACTATAGTTAAAAATTCAGAGTTTGAAGATAAATAAAATAGAATAGAACAATAAACGAAAATTAATCCTCATATGCAAATTAATGCAAATGAGGATTTTTTTAGAATTAATAAAGTGTAATTGTACCTGGTTAGTTATAAAAAGGTGCAACTTATGGAAAAAATATCTTGTAAAAAGGTGCAACTTATGGAAAATTTTCCTTGCCAAAACTTGCAATTAATTAGAAATTTTCCTTGCTAAAACTTGCAATTAATTAAAAATTTTCCTTTAGAAATTATGCAATTAATTGTAAAATAACTTTGGTAATATATTATGGAAAGAAAATATTTAAACGATTTAATAGCATGGTTAAATGATGATCTAAGAAAGCCATTAATTGTTTATGGAGCAAGACAAGTTGGTAAAACTACATTAATTAGAGATATCTTTGCAAAAGAATATTTCAAAGGTAACTATATTTATATTGATTGCAAGAAAAATCTCGATTTTGCCGATTTTTGTTATAATCATATTGATCCAAAAGAAATTATTGATTTTTTATCTTTAAAAGAAAATAAAGTTATTGATAAAAATACTTTACTTATTTTTGATGAAATACAAGAATGTTTACCATTAATTACTTCTCTTAAATATTTTTGTGATGATTTTAGAGAAATTCCAGTTATTGCTACTGGTTCAATGGTTAGGATTAAAATTCAAAGAGAAGGTAGATATAGAGGTGTGTCTAGCAACAATAAATTTCTTTTTCCAATTGGCAAAATTAATGAATTAACAATTTATCAATTAAATTTTGAAGAATATTTAATTAATCGTAACAAAGTTTTATATGATAAATTATTTAATTCTTTTAATGCTAAAATCAAATTAGAACCTTACATCCATGAATTTGCTTTAAAAACTTTTTATGAATATCTTCTTATTGGGGGTATGCCTGAAACAGTCAATCAATTTTTAAAAACACAAAATTATCAAAAATCACGTAAGCTTTTAAAAGATTTATATAGTGACTATCTAGCTGATATGGATTTATATCAAGCAAGTCCTGAATCCATAATAAGAAGTAAAAAAATATATGAAAATATTTTTAATGAACTTAATAAAGAATCTAAGAATTTTAAATCATCACTTATTGAAAAGAATTCATCAAATAGAGACATGAGATCTCCAATAGATTGGTTAACACTTTCTTATATAGTTAATAAATCTTTACTTGTTAAAGAAAAAGTGACAATTCCTTTAATTGATTCAAATGAAAGTTTATTTAGATTGTATTTATCAGATGTTGGTATGTTTTCATTTCAAAGTAACGTAAATCCAATAACATTTATAGAAAAAAATTCAAATAATACTTTAAGTGGTATATTTTATGAAAATTATGTGGCTACCGAATTAACAATTGGCGGTTATAAATTGTTTTATTGGAAAGGCAAGAATAATGCTGAATTTGAATTTATTATTGAATATGGTTCAAATATCATTCCTATTGATGTTAAAAAATCAAAAGGCACTTTATCATCACTTGAAAAATTTAAAAATCATAACAAATTATTTGTTGCTATAAAGATTTCAGAAAACTATTTTGGTTTTAATGAAGAAAATAAAATATTAACGATTCCATTTTATTATGTTTCGTTTTTTATTAATTCATTAAAAGATGCTAGTCTTGAGAAATTAATAAAATAAAGTTAAATTGCTAGACTCAATCGACTTATTTTGATGTTTCATGAATGTCAAACTTTCTTGCAACTCTCGCAAACGTGATAAAACATAGTTCAAACACCTTAATAAATGTGATGAAATCTCAATAAATTAATTATTTTGTAGAACGTAATCAACAAAAAATACAATAAAATGTGGAACATAATCAACAAAATCTTTGATTTTATTATTAAATAAGTTAAAATAAATTTGATAATTAATGAGAGAATATAATGGCTATTATTGAAGAGCGTGAAATATTAAAAAACTTACAAGAACAAAATGAATGGTGGATCTCAGGAAAAATTAATGAAGATTTAGTCCCTACTTTTTATCGAAATGAATATAAAAGAGTTAAATTTATTTTTAACAATGAAATAAGAAGATTTGCAATTTTATCAGGTCCAAGACGAGTTGGCAAATCTACAATTATGTTTCAAATAATAGATGAACTTCTTAAATCTGGTGTAAAACCAACACGCATTCTCTTTTATACTTTAGATGATTTCCCAAATAATGAAGTTAGTATTAAAGAAGTAGTAAGAGTTTTTAATAAATACATTTATTCAGAAAATGATTTCTATTTATTTGTAGATGAAGCTCAAAAAGATAGAACATGGAAAGAATATATTAAGCAATTATTTGATTTAAATAAAAAAGCAAAAGTTATGATTAGTGGTTCTTCTTCAGTTGAAATAGAAAATGCCAGTAATGAAAGTGATGCAGCAAGATTTTTAACTATAAAAATACCTACACTTTCTTTTTATGAATTTTGCGAATTAAACAATAAAAGAGTGGATATCAAAGATATTGATGTTTTTAAAATGCATGAACTTCCTATTGAAGAACAAACGAATATTTATATGAAAATGTCAACTTTATATAAAGAGTTTATTAGATATTTAAAAATTGGTGGATTTCCTGAATATTCAAAAAGTGAACAATATAGTTATGTTTCTAAATTAATAAGAGATCAAGTTGTCATAAAAGCTATTAAGCAAGATATTCCTAATGTTTGCTCAATTAAAGATATTGATGCTTTAAGTAATTTATATCTTTATTTTTGTTTTCATACTAGTGATGCAATTAATGTTAGTGTAATTGCAAAAGAATTAGGAATTGATCGAACAACATGCAATCAATATATAGAAACTTTAGAAAAAGCTAATCTAATTTATGTTTCTGAACAACTTGATATTGCTGGGAAGAAAGCTTTAAAACCTCATAAAAAGATATATGTATCAGATTATGGTATAAGATGCGCAATCACAAGAAATAACGATGTTGAAAAAGATGATACAGAGTTAGGTTATGCAATTGAAACTGTTTCTTTTAAGCATACTAAGGATTATTTTATGAGTATTGATGATGAACTTTATAGTGTTGGTTATTCAAGAGGGAATTCTAATAAAGAAATAGATATTGTTGTTAAAGAGAGTGGGGCTGATATTCAATATATAGAAGTGAAATTCCGTAAAAATTCCCATATAAAAGATACAGATGGAATAATTGTTTATGGATTAAAAAATGTTCCTGGTTATATTATCACTAAAGAGACTCATGATTTTGGATTATTTAAACGTGGAGAAACAAGTTTATATAGAATACCTGTAATTGCCTTTATTTATCTTCTTGGAAAAAGAAAAAAATAAAATTGAATAATTTTGTTAAAACTTGCAATTAATTAAAAATTTCCTTTAGAAATTATGTAATTAACTGTAAAAATTGAGCATTAGAGCAAGAAAATTTTTACCACTTGCTTTTATCGTTTTCATTGCATTTAAAAGAAGAAATGATTTGTAGAATATTATTTAAAGCTGAATATGAAACCTCCTTTAGATAAATTACATTAATGTAAATGCTAATCCAAACTTGTAGTTTTCTGCTAATTCAAAATGTAGGTTTTTCACCCTCCTATATAATGTTCCTAGGAGCATAAATGTTGCATCCGAAAATTAACTTGCTAAAAATACATTTTCAAGTTAACTTTTGCGCATTAATCTAAGAAAGATATTTTTAAAGTAAAAAAGTCATATAGATTGGTAGATAGGTTATGTTATCGATATAATTTAATGGCTTTGGAGAAATAATAATTTTATTGAATTTTAATTGTGGATATTTTTGTTTTAAGCATGTTAATGATGATGCAACAAAACGTTTTGTTGATTTTACTTCAATTGCATTTATTTTCCCTTTTATGAAAGTAACGAAGTCAATTTCGTATCTTTTATTATTATAATCAAAAGTATGGTAATAGACTTTTCTTCCGTTACTTATTAAACTTTGAATAACTAGTGATTCATATAATATTCCAAAGTTCGCCCCTTCTAAATTTCCTGTTCTTATTTTAAGGTATGTTTTTTCGGTGTCTTCGTTTGTATCGCCAATAAGAGAACTAAGCATTAATCCTACATCAAGAGGATATAATTTAAAGTTGTTTTTTTCTTTTATTAAAGAACCAAAACTTAAGTCGCTTGAACGATAAACGGAATTCACAATTTTAGAATCTTCTAAATCTTTAAGTGACCTTTGATATGAATTGACCATACTATTATTTCTAGTTTTTGTTTTTACCCTTCCAGACCATGATTTTAATGCTGGTAGCATTGAATTATAAATATCTAAAGTATGTGTTCTACATTTATTGTCATGTTTTCTTAAATCGTCTTCATATAATTTTAATATATCTTGTTTTTCTTTTTCGCAACGCATAAAAGAATTAGTCTCTTGATAGAGAGAAATCACTTTTGGCATCCCACCAATTGCTAAATAAAGTCTAAAATCGTTCATTAATTGCTTATGAACATTTTCATTGATGCTTTTATGTTCGTTATATATATTTCTTAATAAATCACATTTTTCATTCCATCCAAAGGCCCAACAAAATTCCTCAAAATCCATAGGATACATCTCAATTCTTCTCTCTTCAGAAGGAATTTGAATATCATGTGTATTCTCCCTAATAGAAATCAATGAACCTGTTTCTATATAATCAAATCTTCCATCAGCAACAAGAGCTTTTATTGATTGCCTTGCTAATGAAAAATATTGAATTTCATCAAAAATAATTAGGTCACCTTCATTTAAAGTTTTTCCAAAAAACAAAAATAAATCAGAAAAAAATTGGTCCATGGATAATTTATCCGAAGGATTTATTTTTTTAAATAATTTTTTAAGATCGTCGGAAGCATATGTAAAATCTATATAAATATTATTTTTATATTCGTTTTTTGCGAATTCTTTGACAATTGTAGTTTTACCAACTCGTCTTGCTC
>CAVEUG010000008.1:0-10886 GCA_963618895.1 Slackia isoflavoniconvertens
ACTTGATGCAGTTACAATTTGTTTTAATGGTTTATGAACAATATCTCCAATTGCATAAATACCTACCACATTTGTTTCACAATTAGAATTTACATTAATATAGCCATTATTCATGTCTAAATTTAAAGTACTCAAAAAATATGATGATGGTATTTCACCAATAAATGGAAAAACCCCTGATACTTCGAGAGAAAGTTCATCCTTGGTTTTAGTATTTTCAAGGATGACACCAGTTAAACCAAACTCGTCGCCTACATACTCTTTTATTGAAAAACCATATAGGAAGTCTACTTTTTTAGAATTTTTAAGAGATTCAAGATCATTATCTTCATCGTCTAAATCATTATCATTAACTAGATATAATTTATTAACTAGTTTTTCTAGATATAAAGCTTCCTTATAGCCTTTACTTTCGTTTGCAAAAACCAAAACATCTTTATTTCTATAGAAAAATCCATCACAAACCGCACAATAAGAAATTCCTCTTCCAACAAATTCTTTCTCCCCTTGGACACCAGTTCTTTTATTTGCTGAACCAGTAGCAATAATCAAAACTCTAACTAAGTACGTATTATTATCAGCAACAACCTTAAATAAACCTTCTTCTTTAGTAATCCCTTGGATATTGTCAATAACAACTTCAATATTTCTTGCTTTTAATTGTTCTTGATATTTCATAATTAGTTCTGGACCAGAAATCAATGTAAAACCAGGATAATTCTCGATGTCAGTAATAGTATTTAATTTCCCACCAACCATCTCTTTTTCAAGTAAAGTAAAACTATATTTACTTCTTGATAAGTAAATTGCCGCACTAATTCCAGCGGGACCTGCTCCAATAATTAATATATCTTTATTTATAATCATACTTTTTTATTTCCTTATATAAATCATTATAGTTAGAACAGAAAGCTAAAGGAAATATTTTGCTTTCATATGGTCTTTTTTTCATGGTCATCATAATTGTTTTAACATCAGCGTTTTTCCCACAATAATAATCGAATTCCGTATCACCAACACTAATTGTTTCGTTATTTTTGATATTTAACTTATTCAAAATACTTAATAAACCTTCTGGGTTTGGCTTAAGAGTTTTGACATTATCAGCAGTAACAATTACACAAAATAGATTAATATCAATTCCCGCCAATTCAAGTGTATATCGAGTCATCTTCGAATCTTTGTTCGTTAAAACTGCAAGTTGATAACCATCTTTTTTAAGATTATTTAAAATATCAACTACATTTGGAAATTTCTTAATATTACTTTCATATAACCCAGGTGTAATCCGATTATATTCTTTGAAAATAAATTCTTGATTCATTTCTGGAAAAACTCTTTTAATCGAATCCCTAAGTGGAGGCCCACTAAAAGTTCTTATTACATCATCATCTAAAAAATAATCACTTGGTTTGTATAATCTAATGAGTTCTTTCCATGTTGCTAATATAACTTCGTCAGTATCAACTAAAGTTCCGTCCACATCGAATACAATTAACTTCAACATATTAATCTTCTTCTTTAACTTTCAAAATTAATTTACCATGGTCTCTATAATATTGCCAAATCGCAAAAAGTATAATAATTAAAATGCCAATACCTATCATTCCAAATGCACTATAGTAACTCCATTGGTTGTTGTTACCCATATTATAACCACTATATCTCTTAGGTTCTAAAATAGCTCTAGTTGCACCATACCAAATAAAGTACCACCCCAAACATGCACCATCACATCCTAAGAAATGGAAAACATAGTTATACCATTTTTTATTTTCTCCATCTTTAGGAAAATCTAATTTTTTAAATCCTAATCTCACACCATGTTCAAGCGCAAAGAAACCTACACAATTTGTAATTCCTTCAATCAAAAATAAAGGAACATAAATCTTTCCACTATTTATTAAAGAAAGAGAACTTATAATATCAGAAGCTTTTCCATTGCTATCACTACTAGAGAAATGCATATTATTTTTAATAAAAACAGGTAGCCAATTCCACGAAGATTGATCAACTAAATTACCATGAACTTCATTATTAAAGAAATTTCCCCATCTTCCGATACATTGGGCAAAAAGAATCGATAACACACAAACATCAATTACTGTCAAATAGTTCATTTTGGTATATGGCGACTTTTTCATTTTGTATTTAATTATTAAAAGATAGGCAATTCCACAGATAATACCAAGTGATGCCCCCATAATTGCAAGCCCACCTTCATTAATTGCAAAAATCCTTAAAGGATTCTTATTAAAACCATCTCTTTCCCAATTTCCAATAATGTACCAAATTCTGCATCCAATTATTCCGGTTGGAAAGCCAATTAAAAATACATTAGTTAATAAACCCTTTTCTCCATATAAAATTTTCATTTTATATGAATCAATTAGGAAAACAGTTATGCCTCCGCCTAATATACAAAAAGCATAAATAGCTACATTAAATCCCCAACTATCTCCAGATGGAATAGGTCTCCAATTATAGCCAAGATTAACTGTAACAAGTCTAATTCCACTACTTCCAAAATAAATTCTATTGGCTAACGGATATCTTAAATAAGGAGCGTTTCCTTCGATAAAAACTATAAGAAAAATTGCACATAAAACTGCTGAACCAATTAAAGCCCAAAAAAGTTTTTTCTTTTCTTTTGGTTCTTTTAAATCAAAATAAAAATATTGAGCAAATAAAACTAAAACAGCATAAATACTCAAAGAAAGCAGAACTGCTCCACCATAAATCATAAATGAATGCAACCCATCCACATGTGATTCTAGCGTATTTTCAATATAATCAATATTTTCAGGGTTTGTATAAAATTGAACAGCAAATAAAATCATTGACGCTAATAAACAAGTGTAAGAAATGATATAAAATACTTTTTTCTCTTTGAAAATTATCTTTTCAAAGTTCTTTTCCTTTACAAACTTGTGGATTGGCAAAGCAAATAAAACAATAGCCGTAACTAAAGTAATTAATGCAAATGCTAATGTGATTGAATGTACTGTGTTATCTACTATATTCATTTTAATTTATCCTTTCTTTTTTGATCTTCTTCTAAAACTTTCACTAAATATTGTCCTGTATAACTATTTGGGTTTTTAGCAACGTCTTCAGGAGTTCCTGTTGCAATAATTTGCCCACCTTTATCTCCACCTTCAGGTCCAATATCTATGATATAATCAGCCATTTTTATAACATCCAAATTATGTTCGATACAAATTATAGTGTCGCCACCATTCACAATTCTTTCAAATATTTTTAAAAGTTTTGCTACATCATCAACATGCAACCCTGTAGTAGGTTCGTCAAGAATATAGACTGTTTTGCCTGTTGGTTGTTTTTGCAAATAATAAGCTAGTTTAATTCTTTGCGCCTCGCCACCTGATATAGTTGTTGATTGTTGGCCAACTTTCATATAACCAAGCCCAACATCACAAAGCATCTTAAGTTTTCTTGCCAATTTATGATAATTTTTAAAGAATTCATAAGCTTCCTCTATTGTCATATCCAAAATATCCGCAATTGTTTTCCCCTTAAAAGTACATTGCAAGGTTTCATCATTATATCTTTTGCCATCACATTCATCACAGGTAACATAAACATCTGGCATAAAATTCATTGAAATCCTTACAACGCCATCGCCATAACAATGTTCACACCTTCCACCAGGGATGTTGAAACTAAATCTAGATTTAGTAAAACCACGGGCTTTAGCTTCAATAGTAGAGGCAAAAATATCCCTAATATCATCGAACGCTTTTACATAAGTGGCAGGATTCGATCGTGGTGTTCTTCCGATCGGTTCTTGAGAAATATTAATTACTTGGTCAATATTTTCTAATCCTGTAATTTTTGAATAAATTCCTGTTTCGATGTTTTTACCAAACAATTCTTTATTTACTGCACTTAATAAAGTTTCGTTAACAAGTGAAGATTTTCCACTTCCTGAAACCCCAGTAACACAAACAAAACATCCTAGTGGAAACTTAGCAGTTATATTTTTTAAATTATTGGTTTTACAACCACTAACAGTCAAAAATTTCCCATTTCCCTTATTTCTTTCAAATGGAACAGCAATATATTTTTTACCACTTAAATATTGACCAGTTATAGACTCTTCAGAATTTTCTAAATCCTCAACACTACCTTGGGCAATAATGTTTCCACCATGAACTCCAGCGCCAGGTCCAACATCAACTAAATAATCTGCACTTCTAATCATATTTTCATCGTGTTCTACAACAATGATTGTATTACCTAAATCACGCATTTCTTTTAAAGCATTAATAAGTTTTTCACTATCCTTTTGATGCAAGCCAATTGATGGTTCATCTAAAACATATAATACACCAGATAATTTACTGCCAATTTGTGTCGCGAGTCTGATTCTTTGTGATTCACCACCTGACAAAGTCATTGCATAACGTGAAAGAGTTAAATAACCTAAGCCAACATTAATTAAAAATGCTGATCTATTACATATTTCTTTAACTACTAACTCAGCAATTTTCCATTCATATTCACTCAAATGATTATGAAGATCACACATAAAATCATAAAATCTTTCTAGCGATAAGCATGTTAATTCATATATATTTAAACCATTAATTTTAACCGATAAAACCGCATCATTAAGTCTAGCTCCATGACACTTTGTACAAACTGTATCTTTTAAAAACTTAGCATAATATTCACGCAAAAATTCGCTAGAAGTTTCTTTATATAATCTTTCAATTCTAGTTTTAACGCCTTCAACATAATGATTTCTATTTGTGATGTTTCCTGAAGATGATTTAATGGAATATGAAAGGATTTCTTTTGAACCATTCATGATAATATCAATTTGATCTTTAGAATATTTTGAAAATGGAATATTTGTTGGGATTTGATAATAATCTAATAAATATTTAAAGTCTTGCCATTCAATATTTTTTGTATTAACTGTATTTTTAAAATAAATAATTGCTCCATCATCGATTGATAAAGTTTTATCAGGAACAAGTAAATCAATATCTACTTCTTGATTAATCCCTAATCCGTTGCAATGAGGACATGCTCCAAGAGGTGAATTAAACGAAAATAATCTTGGCTCAAGTTTAGGGACTGAAAAACCACATTTTGGACATGCAAAATGTTCACTATAAAGTTTCTCTTCACCATTAATTGAAACAAGAATATAGCCTTTACTCCAATCAGCAGCAAGTTCAACTGCTTCAAAGATTCTACTCCTATTTTCTTGCTTTAATACAATACGATCTATGACTATATCGATATCATGTCTTTGATTTTTATTTAATTCAGGAACTTCGTTGATTAAATAATTTTCTCCATCCACTTTAACTCTTAAAAAACCACTCTTTTTAATCTTTTCTAATGTATCTTTATGAGCCCCTTTTTCTTCTCTAACTATGGGAGACATGATAATTACTTTTGAATTTTGTTCATTCGTAAAAATAATATCCGTAATTTTTTGAACACTAAAAGATATGATTGGTTCATTATGTGTTGGACAATAAGGGACACCAATTCTTGAATATAATAAACGAAGATAGTCATATATCTCAGTAACTGTCGCGACAGTACTTCTTGGATTGTGTGATTGCGATTTTTGATCAATTGCGATTGATGGAGATAATCCTTCAATTGATTCAACTTCAGGTTTTTCAATTCCACCTAAAAATTGTCTAGCATAACTAGATAATGATTCCATATATCTTCTTTGACCTTCAGCAAATATAGTATCAAAAGCTAATGTAGATTTCCCACTGCCTGAAACACCGGTAAATACTACTAATTTATCTTTTGGAAATGTAACACTAACATTTTTTAGGTTATTTTCACGTGCGCCTTTTACACGAATTTCGTTATTTGACATAATAAAGATTATACCAAAAAACTTACATATTTAAAGATTCTTACTTATATAAGTAAGAATTAATTTAAAACATAACACCAAATCGAAATAAATTGTAAAATTGTTCCAAAAACAACAAAGATATGAAACACAGTATGAAACCATAATGATTTTTTTGCACCTATTCCATATAAAATTGATCCAATTGTATAAGCAACTCCGCCAGATAACATCCATAAATAACCGGCTATTGATATTGTATTTATTAATTCGCTTGATGCTAAAATAATAGTCCAACCCATAATTATATATAAAGAAGTTGATAAGATTTTATATTTATGAAAATTAATTGAATTAAACACAATCCCAACAATGACGCCTGCCCAGCAAATTCCAAAAATAATCCATCCAATATAAGGAATAACGCCAAATAATGTTTGATTTCTTAATGAAATAAGGCAAAATGCCGTATAACTTCCAGCAATTAACATATAGACAGTGTCGTGATCTATAACCCTTAAAACTTTTTTACCATTGTTTTTAAATAAACTATGATAAACGCAACTTATTGTATAGCAAATAATCATTCCAGCGCCGTAAATTGATACACTGACTATTCTAAAAATATATTCCGTTTGATTCGCTCCTGTTGCGCCCCACAATGTAATTTTCAATAGCATTAAAATAGTAACTACAATGCCAAATATCGCACCCAAACCATGTGTAATTGCGTTCCATATATCTTGTTTTACCGTGTAATTTGGAAGAGAAATTTCATCTACACTCATACTCAATACCACCTTATCTAGTTTTCAAAACTAGCATATATATTTCTATATTTTTTGTCAATATGAAACTAACTATTTAAAAGATATTTTTAAATTCAAATATGAGATATTAAAAGTCATGCGTGAAAATAACTTTTTCACGCATGAAAAAAGTCCCAAACTAGTGGGACTTATATAAGTTAATTTAAATTAAAGACCGAACTTCTTAACAGCATTCCATCTTTCTTTTGCAGCTTCTTCAGCTTTCTTGAATAATTCTTCATATTCTGATGGATTAACTTTTGGAAGCATTGAGAATCTGTTTTCGGTTAATAAAAATTCTCTAAATTTGCTGAAATCTGGTTCTGCACAATCAAGTTGTAAGCCAGGTTTTCCTTCTTTAACTAAACGTGGATCATATCTCCAAGTTGTAAAGAATCCGCAATCAACAGCTTTCTTTTCTTCTTGAATACTATTAACAAGACCACCCTTAATACCTTGGTTAATACATGGAGCATAAGCAATGATTAATGATGGACCATTATATGATTCTGCTTCTTTAAAGGCTTGAATTGCTTTCATTGGATTTGCGCCAAGAGCAATTTGAGCGACATAAACATCACCGTATGCCATAGCAATTAAAGCTAAATTCTTCTTTTTAGTCTTTTTACCGCTTGCAGCAAATTGAGCAATACAACCGGTTTGAGTTGCTTTGCTTGCTTGACCACCAGTGTTTGCATATTGTTCATTATCTAAGACTAAGACGTTAATATCATCTTCACTTGCGATAACGTGATCTAAACCACCATAACCAATATCATAAGCAAATCCATCACCACCAATAATCCAAACTGATTTATCAAGTAAATCATTCTTGAAGTTCAGGATTTCTTTAATTCCTTCATCTTTACTGCCTTCAATAGCTTTTAAGAGTTCTGGAATAACTTTACGAGCTTCTTCTTTATTCTTAATGTTGTCTAAGTATTTCTTAACAACTTCTTTAACACTATCTTCTACTGAATCACGTTCTAAGGCTGGAACTAAGATTTCGCTGATTTGTTTTAATTTATAATCGGTCGCAAGTCTCATACCATAACCAAATTCAGCATTATCTTCAAATAATGAGTTGGCCCAAGCAACACCTTCACCATTCTTATCTGTAACAAATGGGGTCATTGGGGTTGAACCATTATAAATTGATGAACAACCTGTAGCATTAGCGATTAATAAATCTCTGCCAAAGAGTTGTGATAATAATCTATAGTATGGAGTTTCTCCACAACCTTGACATGAACCACTAACTTCTTGATATGGCATTAAGAATCCAACACCTTTAACGGTATTTGTTGGGAAAATATTTGATTTATATTCAACATGTTTGAATAAATATTGAGCATATTTCTCTTTATCAAATTGTGATTTGGCTTCAACCATCTTTAATGCAAAGTGATCATTTCCAGCCTTCTTTGCTGTCTTATTGGCTAAACATTCATTAGCACAAAGTCCGCAACCAACGCAATTCATTGGAGAAATTGAAATAATATATTTCATTCCTTTAACTGCTGGACTACCAATTGCATCTTTGACCATATCAGATAAACCTTCTGGTCCTTTTTTAACTTCATCTTCATTTAATAAGAATGGACGAATTGTAGCATGTGGACAAACAAATGCGCATTGATTACATTGGATACAATAATTTTTATCCCAAACCGGAACTTTATCAGCAATCGATCTTCCTTCTTTAAAGGTGACATTATTTCTCATGCTGCCATCTTCTAAACCATCTTTTAAGAATGCACTAGTTGGTAAATCATATCCATCAAGTGTATTAATTGGCATAATGAATTTATCAAAATATTCATCGCCAGTTTCGGTTCTAACTCTCTTATAATCAAGATCTGCCCATTCTGGTTTAACTTCAACTTTTCTCAAGCCTTCAGTACCTGAATCGATTGCTTTATAGTTGAGTTTAACAACTTCTTCACCCTTCTTAGCATAGGTCTTTTCAGCTAATTTCTTCATCCAAATGTTAGCTTCGCTATAAGGCATGATTTGTTCATTTAAATGGAAGAATGCTGATTGAAGAATTGTATTTGTATGTCTTCCCATACCAATTTCAAGAGCAATCTTATTTGCATCAATAACATAGAATTTAACATGTTTTGTAGCAAGTTGCCATTTAACTCTATTTGGCAATAATTTTTCAAGCGTGGCATCATCCATATCAGTATTTAATAAGAATGTTCCACCATCTTTTAAGTCTTTTAAGATATCAAATCTAAACATATATGTATCAAGTGAAACACTGATAAAGTCAGCGTGTTGAACATAGTATGTTGAGTGAATTGGTTCTTTACCAAATCTTAAGTGGCTACGAGTGACACCGCCTGATTTACGGCTATCATAAGCAAAATATGCTTGAGCATATTGGTGAGTTGCATCACCAATAATCTTAATTGATGATTTATTTGCACCAACTGTACCATCACTACCTAAACCATAGAATAAGCAAGAAGTATAGTTATGAGCAATTTCATATTTATCATCTTTAACAGGAACTGATAGATGAGTCACATCATCTTCAATACCTAAAGTGAAATCGTGATGTGCTTCACTTGTTTCCATCCAATCATAAACAGCTTTAATGTGTTTTGGTTGAGTGTCATGACTACCTAAACCATATCTTCCACCGATAACTTTAATTCCAGTCTTGCCGGTGAGATTTAATGAAGCCACTACATCTTCATAAAGTGGTTCACCAACAGCGCCCTTTTCTTTAGTTCTATCTAAAACAGCAATTGTCTTAACTGTTTCTGGAAGAACACTAACAAAGTCTTTTGCACTAAATGGTCTATAAAGAATAACTTTGAGTAAACCAACTTTTTCGCCCTTTTTATTTAAGTCTTCAACAACTTCAAGAGCAGTTTCAGTAACACTGCCCATAGCAACAATTACTTTAGTTGCATCTTTTGCACCTACATAAACAAATGGAGCATATTCTCTTCCTGTAAGTCTTGTAGCTTCCTTGAAGTATTTCTTAGCGACTTCTAAGACTTTTTCTCCATGTTTATTTTGAGCTTCTAAACCAGTAAAGTAGATATCGTCATTTTCGGCACCACCTCTAGTGACTGGATTTGAATGTGGGTTTAAAGCTCTCTTTCTGAATTCTTCAACTTTATCCCATGGCATTAATTTACGGTATTCTTCGTCATCAACAAATTCAACATTTTGGATTTCGTGTGAAGTTCTGAAACCGTCAAAGAAATGACATACTGGGAATGACGCATCAATAGCAATTAAGTGAGAAATTGGAGTTAAATCAGCAACTTCTTGAACAGAATGTGAGCAAATCATTGCAATTCCAGATTGTCTTAATGCGTAAACATCTTGGTGATCACCAAAAATACACAATGATCTAGATGCTAAAGAACGAGCACTAACTTCCATAACGGCTGGTAATTCTTCACCAACCCATTTATAGACGTTAGGAATCATTAATAATAAACCTTGCGAAGCTGTAAATGTGGTTCCATACGTTCCCGCTTGTATAGCGCCATGAAGAGCGCCCGATGCGCCACCTTCAGATTGCATTTCACAGACTTTAACAGTGCTTCCAAAGAAATTCTTCTTTCCTTGAGCAGCATAAACATCAACGTGATCGGCCATTGGTGAAGATGGAGTAATTGGAAAAATTGCAGCAACTTCAGTAAAACAATATGATCCTAAAGCAGCGGCAGTATTGCCATCAACACTCAAAAAGGTCTTTTTTATTTCTGCCATATTTATAAGTTCTCCTTTGACATACAAAATTATTATATAATTTTAACTATGATTTTCAATTGAAAGAAACAAAAAAAGACACGCTTTTATTCATGTCTATTCTTCTAGCACTAAAAATATTTATTTTTAATTTATAAACAGTAAATAAATTTTTCAAAATTTAAAATGTCTTTCAAGATGCAAATGCTCAAATCACTTCTTTTTTTGACACTCATTTTTTAGTAAATGCATTAAGATTTTTTTATCTTTAGGTGTGATTTTATATCCAGTGTCAAGTATGCCACCTGTAGTCATCACGCATGAAATATAATCGATGAAATCTTTATATTCAGTGTATTCACCATGAGAAATTCGTTTTTCTTTATTAACATTTTCATTAAGCAACCTAGTTTCTTCTTTTCTTATGTATTCTTGTATATTTGGAATTAAATCTTTTAAATTATGATTTGGATCAAGTCTAATCATGCTATAAAAATTTT
>CAVEUG010000009.1:0-21224 GCA_963618895.1 Slackia isoflavoniconvertens
ATCATATGTGACCCCACTTGTTAATAGCATCAATATTAAATAAAGAAGATGTCCTACAAAAAACGAAAGTCCACCTAAATAGAAAAATATTTTCTTCTTTTCGAAAATAATAAATAAATCTCCTAAAAATCCCAAAAAAGAAGCTATATAAAGTAATGGATTATTAGGAGCAACTCTAATTCCAATTATTGTTAATATTAATAAAGGAAAAACTTTAAAAACTTTTCTTAGTTTTTCTTTTTCGATAAAAGCAAGAAAAAGTTCCACAAAAACACTAAGCAAAAGTAAACAAAGAAGAACAATTAACAATGTGTCATTTTTGATTGTTTCAAATAACATACTTTGATTATATACTTATAGAATTTTAGAATAAAGAAAAATATACGATAAAATCATTCTTTTTATATTTTAGGCATATTTTTTTAAGTTTATTAAATAATATAAAATGTGGCTTTCACCACATTTTATATCAACTAACAAATTACGACTTTTCCATCCTCTTTTATTTCAAGAGTATCACCAGTCTTTACAGTCTCTAAAAATTCTCGGCCTAATCCATCAATGCAAATTAATGGGACATTTTCCCAAACATTTGAGAGGATAACTCCGCTTGCTGCTAATGGATCAATTTCATCTGCAAATAACATTGCACTTGGAGCAAGTCCACGTTTAGCAGCAGTTTGTAAAACAAGTCCGCCAGTTGTTGAGCCTATTGTTTGAGGTAAACAAAGAATTTTTCCAGTAATTTCCTTTTTATATAAATCTGGATTATTTTGATCTGAAACTATAACTTTTTTGCTAGATTTTGAAAGCAATGATGATTGAAAAGAGGCTAAAGTATTAAAACCATATCTAGAAACAACAGCTTCTCCTTTTAAATTTCCTTTAAAAAGGACTCTTCCCTTAAATTCTTTCATATTAATAAGTCTCCTTTCCTGTAATTAAAGCTAAAACTTTTTCATCTTTTTCATAACGTGCATGTGTATATGTTCTTAGTTTATTTGAATTTGTTAATAATGGTTTTTTACCAGCAATAGGATTATCAGCATACATTAAAGGACAAATGGATGATAAATGACCATTAAATTCAACTAAAGTTTGATATTCTTTTAATTTCTTAAATTCTTCGACAACATGAGGTGAAGCTGTAAATATTGTGTTAATAACAAGTTCTTTTTTATTTATAGACTTTAAAGTTTCATCAATCTTATGAGTCCAATTTACCAATTGTTTCAAAGTTAAATGTGGACATCCAATGAAACATTTATGAGCTTTTGCGGATTTATTTTTCCACATGACTGGATAACTCTTATAAACTCTTTCAAGTTCAGCATCATCAATAATATATTCAATAGCATCTTTCTTAATTAAAGATTCTTTAAGTTTCTTTGCTTCAGGTGTAATTCCATCAATATGATAAAGACCTACAGCACCATTTGAAGCGGTTGCTGCACCAAAATCTTTTAAATATGCGATTGTATCTTCATCAGGTAAATCCTTTAAGAATTTATCAAGACCATAAACATATGGAACTTTTTCCATAACTTTAAGTCCAATTGCACTACCTAAAATTTGTGCTTCAGGAATTTTTGAACACTTCAAAATTACCTTATAATCAGCTTTTCTGCCTTCATCAAGAAGGAAACCAAATTCAGGAACAACACCTAAAATAGTTCCGAATAAATCATAAACGCCTGAATTTCTATTACATCTTGCACCTAAAACAGAGTTTGCATAAACAACTGCTGATGATTCAGCCCAAGAAAGAATATCTCCTTCTTTAGGAGTGTTGTTTACTTCTTTTAAATAACAAGTACATGAAAATCCATCTTCATCTTTTAATCCAACTTTTCTTAATTGATCTTCATAATGTTCTTGAGTTGAATACATAAAATGATTAAAAACTAATTTTTCTAATGGTCCAGCCGAAACATTTTCATAGTCGAGTGGTCTAGGATCAACCGTGAAACCTTCTTCTGCTTTAAGACCAGCTTTAATAATTTCATCCATTAAAGGATAAATTGGTGTTAAAAGTTGAAGACCAAAACTTGTAACAAGATGTCCTTTCTTATGTGTAACTTTTACCATTCTTTTTGCATGGAAAATATCACCATATCGAACAAGACATTCCATCATCTTTGCCTTAGTTTCGCCTTGTTTACCCTCCAAAATTTCTTTTTCTTCTTTGGTTAATTTCATCTTTGGTTCGTACATTTTTATATCTCCTAAATTTTCATAGCCACTTCATAAGCTTTCCAAATGACAGTTCTTAAATTTCCAACTTTATCGCAATCCCCAACTAAATAAACATTTCTATCTTTTTTAGTTAAAGGAGTTGGGATATATCCAACTGAAACAATTGTTGAATCAGCTTTTATATCGTGCTCTACATTATTTTCATCTAAGACAACAACAACATTATCTTTGATTTCAATAACTTTACTATTTAAATAAACTGGTACTTTATGCAATGCAAAATATTCTCTTAAATATGATGAATTAGCAAGACAAACACCAGTTTGAGCAATCAAGTCTGATTTTGCTTCGATAATTGCTGGCTTTTTGCCTTCTAAACAAAGTTCATAAGCAATCTCGCAACCTGTAAGACCACCGCCAATTACTGCAACATCTTCTCCAACTTCTTTGCCATTTAAGTAATCAATAGCTTCAATTGCTTTATCAAATCCTTTGACATTTTTTAATATTCTACGCTTTGAACCTGTTGCAATAACATATGCATCAGCATCGATATTTTTAATATCTTTGATTTCTTTATTGAAATTGATTTCAATATTTAAATCTTTCATTTGCTTTTCATACCATTTTTCAAGATCTCTAAGTTTCCCTTTGAAACTTGCCTTACTTGCAGCAACAAATGTTCCACCTAGTTTATCAGTTTTTTCATAAATTACTGGATTATGACCTCTTAATTTTAAAACTCTAGCGGTTTCCATTCCACCAATTCCGCCACCAATAATAACCACTTTTTTAGGATTATTTGTTTTCTTTATATAATGTACATTTGTTTGCATAGTTTCAGCATTAATTGCACATCTTGATAAATGTAATGAATCATTCAAAGCTTGATCATTTGCATGTCCATTATAGTGACACATATTAAAACATCCATTATGACAATATATACATGGGCGAATTTCATCTTCTTTTCCATCCATAAGTTTTTTAACCCATGCACCATCCGCTAAAAATGGTCTAGCAAATCCTGCACCATCAAGTTTTCCTTCGCTTATAGCTTTTGCCGCAACTCTTGGATCAAGTCTTCCAGCACATACAACAGGTTTATCCGTATATGGTTTAATTGCGATGACATCATCTAAATTACAATTTTCTTTCATGTAAATTGGAGGATGCGCCCAATACCAAGCATCATAAGTTCCGTTATCGCAATTAAACATATCATACCCAGCATCACTTAAATATTTAATGGCTTTCTTGGATTCTTCAAAATCTCTTCCAACTTCAGTGAATTCTTCGCCAGGTAATGCACCACTTCTAAATCCTTTAGTTTTTGAAACTACAGAATATCTAAGAGAAACTGGAAAATCATTTCCACAAGCTTCTTTAATCGCTTTAACAATTCTTACAGCAAATCTATATCTATTTTCAAAACTTCCGCCATATTCATCAGTTCTATGATTTATATATTTTAATGTGAATTGATCGAGTAAATATCCTTCGTGAACAGCATGAACTTCCACACCATCAACTCCAGCTTCCTTTAAAAGTTTTGCAGATTTCGCAAATGCTTCAACAAATTTATCAATTTGTTTTATTGTCATTTCTTTTGATGGAACTTTATCACTCCATCTATTTGGACATTCACTAGCAGTTGCACAAATCTTATCAAAATTCATAACTGGTTTAGATAAAAAAGCTAAAAACTTATTAGTTGCTAATTTTTCCATTGTATCAGAAATTGTAAATGATCTTCCAAACCCAGCAGTCAATTGAACAAAAAGCTTTGCCCCACTCTTATGTATTTCATCCATGAATGGTTTCATCTTTTTGAACATCCCTTTTTTCTTGTATAACCATTGTCCAAGCATTGGGTTATAAACAGGTTGACATCCAGGAAGAATAAGACCTACTTCATTATTTGCTTTGTCGAGCAAAAATTTAGCAGCTTCTTTGTCAAAATGGTTAATTTCCATCCAACCGAAAATATTTGTTCCACCCATCGATGTCATAACAATTCTATTTTTAATTTCGACATTGCCTATTTTCCATGGAGTGAATAATGGTTTTATTGATTTATCCATATAATTTACCTCTCTAGGTATAATTTTACCTAATTGATAAAATTATAAAATATTTGCCTTAAAAATTGTATTTATTTTGAACACTTTTACCTCAAATTATTATTTTCTAAAACAATCTTTTTAATTTATATAGATATTGCAAATAATTCATATATAATATCAACACAATTTGTTTAGAACCTCATTTTGATTTTATAGGGCAAAGCCAAAACAATGGCCACAAAGGAGGTACGCGACATGCAAAACGCAAAACAAATTGAAGTCGTAATGATAGGAAAATCTATCAAAGCGCTTAGGAAGGCTAACAACCTAACACAAGAAGAGTTAGCAAGCAAGTGCGGATATAGTGTTCGAAACTTAAGAAGAATCGAAAACTTTGGCACAACCAGTATTGAGGTAGTCAATACATTCGCCAATATCTTTGAGGTAAAGGCAATAGACATCCTTAACGGATGTTTTATTTTGAAATTAAAAAACTTGCAACAGTTCAATTCTATTGCAAGTTTGCCCATTTTTTTGATCTCTCTAAGAGACAGACAATCCCGAATTTCTTCATACACTTTTTACCTTAATTTGTTGTTCATACACATGCACTTTAGGCTGAACTATAAGTTGCGACCTTATAGCTTCTAAAATGGATTATTAATCGAACCATGGGAAGAATTGATATCTTCCAACTTTCACAGAGCTTCAGCATTTTTGATCTCTTCCGCTACAATGTGTATCCCTATATCTGAAACACGACATTCTGCTACTCGCGCTCACTAAACTAGTTATAGATGGTTACCCATCTTCAAGTCGTAACACCTTATTTGAGAGCCAAGATGATAATTTCTCAGATTAACATCTTATTGCGGGTCATATCACTATGTTGCCTCTTTTGGTGCCTAGTCCTAGTGACTATTTACATCGAAAGGCAAAGTGCGCCATTAACCAAAGCGAGAATTTAATCTCGAATACTTATTACTAAGTCTTGAAAATCTTAAAGTATCCCATAAGATTTTCTTTCTTGCTTAACGCCATGGCCATCTCACAAAGATGACTTCACCATGCTTTATTGTCTGCCCCTTAGAAAGATCATTTCCTTGGAACATCTATATATTATCTTTTATATATGAAAAGCGTGAGGACAAGGATTGTCCCCTTTAAAAAAACATCGACTGTATCGTCGATGTTTTTGTTTTTATTTATTATTATTTTCTTGATTATCGCTATAATTATTTATCTAAGAAGCATCGCAAGAATGTCGCCTTCACCAACTCTCATTCCATATCTATCATAAGTATATTTGCCATCATAGTATCCAAGTTTCATTCCATATCTATCATAAAGTACTTTTTTATTTCCTTCATCTTGGTAATATCCAAGTGTTAATCCTAAACGGTCTTTTAAATATTGTTTCATAGATTTTATCTCCTTATTTATTATATCAAATGAATACGTTCATATTTGAACTTTTATTATTCATATATGATTATTACTTGAACGAAGCAATTAAAATTCATGAATGAATGCATGCATTAAGCATACTTTTTTTCGATAAGTTTCTTTAATCTTTTGTTTTTGTCGAATATATCTTCATTCAACCCTTTTATATCCAATAAGCTAGCAATGCACCATTCAGGATCCTGCGTGTGAAATGTTAAATAAACATCGTTCATTAAGTTATAATCAAAAAATTTCATAATCAATCTCGTGTTTACTTCTCTAGTATATGAAATATAACGATACATATATCCAATCCAAAATAATGATTTGCTTAAAAGCTTAATAGTTCCATAATTAGAATCTCCGAATTGTTCATTTATTGAATCTAAACCTTCATTAACATCTAAACTCAAGACATATGATAAATTTTCATCAAGTGCACGCAATAAATCAGAATGTAAAAATCGACGCATAAAAATAGGAGTTGAACAGTTTAATTCGACAGATTTTTCAAATAACATTCCCTGATATTTTGCTAATATCATTCCTTCATAATCAAATTTCCTCATTAAATATCTCCTCTATAAATAAACCATTTCTAAATTTCCTCAATGCTAATTTTAATTTAGTGTCAATTTCAAAAGAACGATCAAACAATTTCTTTTTACAATCAAGCCTCTCATCATTGCATATATAATATTTTTCGATTGGTTTGATCTTTTCTAATGCAAGTTCACTTTTAATAACATATTGGTACCCCAAATTAGATGCTGATAAAGAGTGAATAGCAACATCTACATTAATTTCCCCATTACTAAATTGCGACATAATATAAAACATTTTGTTATCCGCAATTGGAGCAATAATTAAATCAGCATCTTCGATTTCCTTTATTAATTCTATAACCTTTCTGTTATCCTCATACTGTTTCAAATAACCTCTAAAATAGCAAATTGTAAGCATCCATTCTAAATCGCAATTAAATTTCTTTGTTTTTAAATTTGAAAAATCACAATTAAAAGAATAAATAAATGAATCTCTTTTTTCATATATAAAAGATAATGCTTGAATATATGTTTCGCCTAAATAAAAACCCTCACCAAAATCACAATTCCTTTTAGATCCATTGGATAAAATCTGTTTCAAACCATTCTTAGAGCCATGAAAAAGTATTTGATTATTTGTTTCTTTTAAAAATTCCTCTTTTACAGAATTAATCCTATAATTAATTCGATAAATATAAGAATAAAACTTTTCATAAATATTAGATTGAGCAACCCCTGTTTTTAATATTTCCATTAAAGTTGTTCTTGAAATACCTGTTGCATAAGATAAATCAAGAATATCAATATCTTCATTTTCTAAAATAAACTCAATATCTTCTTTTATTGTGCATTCGCAACTTACATTAACCATATTTAAACCTATCATCATTTTACACAAAAAAACTTGTTTGTTCAAGTTGTACAAATAAGTTTTTGCCTACATTACTTCGCTTTTAAGAACATTTAAATGTTGAACTAAGTTATATTCAATCGCTCCTTTATAATAAAAAGTCTTTTCTTTAAATTCTGATAAAAAAGTAGTAACAAATTTATATCCACCATAAATTTTCCTTTTTTCTGCGACATATATAAAAAGATGATCTGGAAAAAATTCTCTTCTTTTTCTAATGTTTTGCACCGAAAAACGAAATGAAGATACCGCATTACGTTCTAAAAGATCTCTTTGATGATGATATTCATCTTCAAAATGTTCTCTATATATTGGTTAAAAAGTAATTGAGTTGTTTTGATCAAAATGAAAATATCCACTAAATTTTAAATTAGCGTCTAAATCGGGAATATTTCCTTTAGTTGTATAGTCAATTGCTCCATTATTAATAACTACTCTTTCTCTAATTATTTTATAAATATCTTCAACATCTACATCAATATCTTTTTTTAGATAGGATGTGTAACGAAATATGATATTTAACAATTTTATTATCATTATCAAAATAACAATCAGTATGCTCAAGCATTTAACTGAAATCCTTCACTTTTTGGTCTTTTCGCTTTTCATCAATTAAATTCTTAATTGAATTTTCCATTAATTTTTCTTTCACTACTTATGTACTATAAGACAATTTTCACTACAACAATATTTTTTAAAACCTTTTTCAAGTATAAATAAATAATCATCAAAGTTCACACCTTTCATAACTCGATCATAATTTTCTTTATTACTTAAACCATAATTACAACGTAATGCCTCAACAATTTTGTCACTATCATTCATCATGAAACATCAAATAAAAAACAAATTTAGGTTTCATTGTTCTTATAATTTGCTTCTTATAAAAAATAAAATATATAGATGTTAACAAATACTTCATTTAAAATCCCTCCCTTTTCTACTGATTTTTCTTTTATTATTATGCCACTTACTAATTAATTTAAATATTTTTTATGGGTAGAAAAAAGGCTCAAGATTTTAGGGGGGGACCTTGAGCCTTCTTTAAATCCTACATCTTGTATAAGATTACTAATAATATATCACTCTATCAGTTTTTATTACAAGTGTTTTTTGAAAATTTTTTGCTGTGTTTTTTGAAAATTTTTTGCATTTTTTAAGTCGGTTAATTAATTAAGTATAGTTTAGTATCAGTTATTGAACTTTTGTTTGTTTTTCAACAAAAGTTAGGTACAGATGTATCTTTATTGATTCTTAACATCTTCCACTTCATTATTAACAATTTCTGTTTTCTTAACTTTATCATGCTCTAATATTGCAAAAACTAATGGTATGAACGTTAATAATACAAGTCCTGCACCAACTAAGAATAAAGTTCCAGTAGGAAGATATGAAACAAAACCATTAGCATCCGTTACTTGTCCATTATTTTTAATGATTGGATTTGAAATTAATGGAGCAACAATCATAGGAATTAAGACAAAGAATAAAATTCTAATACCTTCAAATTGTCCTCTAGAATCTTCTGGATAAAGTTGCTTACCCCAAACTGTAATACTTTGTAAAAATAAAACATAACCTAAACCTAATAAGAAAATTCCTAAAAGTAAAACTGGATTAAATATAGAACCAGTATTCACGTTTTCTGGTCTTACAAATAATCCAACCATTCCTACGCCAACACTATTAAGAATGACTGATGCTATACAAAGTTGAGGAGCTTTTCCTTTATTTAATAATTTTGTAAATGGAATTGTGCAAAGCATAGATGCCACAAGTGCAATTCCTTCGATGTATCCCATCATATCAGCAGAAAAGCCTAGATAATAAATCATGTAATTACCAATATGAGTAAAATAGACATTAAAAGCAATAAAATAAACTGCAAGTGTCAAATTAACAAACACTAATTCTTTTTGCTTTATGTAATTTTTGAAATTAAAAATTGAGAAGAATTGTTTAGCGAAAGTTCCCCTCCTGCTTGGTTTTAATTCTTCACTATCCTTCATTGCAAATAAACAATAAACACCAAATAAGATGACAGCAATTCCCATAACGAGGAATAATCTCATATAATTATCATCACTGCCAACAAGCATTCCGCCAACAACAGTTCCTAAAATAGTTCCAATAACTGGTTGAGTTGCTAATGCTCCACCTAATTGACCTCTATTTTTATCATTCATGTGATCGTTAATCCAGGCATTAAAACCAACATCGCTGCCCATCGATCCAAAAAAACTCATAATTGCATCAGCTGCAACTACAGCCACACCAATGACCATAAGCATATTTGCTGTATTACTGGCTTCACCAAATTTTAAATATTGTGTTAATCCAAAAATGATTGTAAATATTCCCCAAAGAATATAGCCAACTGCAATTAAAATTTTTCGTTTACCAATTCTATCAGATATGCATCCAAACAAAAAAGTTGATAAAGTTGTAGCAGCTGCTGAAATTGCGACCATCCATGAAATAATAGTTGGGTTCTTCGCTATTTTTGCATACACGAAAGTGTTGAACCATTGATTTTCAAGATTCCAACAAATTTGTCCAGCAATTCCAAGACCCCAAACAAGTAGCCAAAAATTGAAACTGCTAAAACGTTTCTTATTGTCCATAAAATTTACCTCTTATGGAAAAATCATATTATAAGCAAAACAAAAGCACAATCTCTTTATCAAAAATAGATAATGATTTGTGCTTAAAAATTAATTTATTTTATAAAATTTGTCGCTACACGCTTTTCTTTTTCTGGTAAACCAAATTCTTTTTTTCCAATTTCGATACTCTTAATTAAAAATGTCATATTTCGTGCAAGAGTACGCATTGTTTGTTTACCTTCTTCATCCATTTCAGCCTCACCTTGAACTCTACCATGAATCGAATTCCAATATTGACTTGAAGCAATTGGCATATTACTAATTGTGAAATATTTGTTTAATTCGTCGAAAGTTGCAGAACAACCACCACGTCTTGCACAAACAACACTTGCTCCAACTTTCATACTTTTATCAAAATGTGTGCTATAAAAAAGTCTATCTAAACAAGCAATTAAAGTAGCATTTGCAGAAGCATAATATACAGGACTTGCAATTACTAAACCATCAGCCTCTTCAAAAAGTGGTGCTAATTCATTAACTGCATCATTAAAGACACATTTTCCAGTTTCATAACAATGACCACAGGCAATACAACCACGAATGTCTTTATTGCCAATTTGAACAATGGTCACTTCAACACCATTTTCTTTAAAAACTTTTTCCATTTCACGCACTGCAATTGAAGTATTTCCATTTACACGTGGACTTCCATTAATAATCAAAACTTTGCTCATTACTCTATCTCCCTTTTAGCGATAAAATTATATTTAAAACCATATTTGAAAACTTGCTATTCAAATATGGTTTTTATTAGACAACATCGATATTTATTTAATTACTAGATATGATTTATAAGTGCCTTTTTTAATTTCAAAATAGAATTTATCATATCCTTTAATATTGATAATAAATTCTTTTTCTTTATCAATAACTGTGTATTTTTCTAAATCAACTGGACATTTATTTTTGTAAATAACATTTAAACTATCTTCAATATGAAGTTCTCTTTTTGGGATTCTATTATAATCATAGATTCTATAAGTAATATCGCATGGATCTTGAACTTCTAAAATAAATGTATTACTTAAAATTGCATGCACAGTACCAGGAATTACTTTTAGATAATCTTTAGCTTTAATATCTCTATAGATTAAATAATTCTCTAATGTTCCTTCTTTAATAGCTTTTTCAAGTTCTTCCCTAGAAGTGTTTTCTTTTATCCCAAAAATAATTTTATTATTAGTTGTTTCAGGAAGAATATACCAACATTCATATTTTCCATTATGAAAACCTTTTCTAATAGCATATTCATTATCTGGATGAACTTGAATTGATAAGTCTTCTTTAGCATCTATAATTTTGATTAAAACAGGAAATTCTTCATTCTTTTTTAATCCTAATTCTTCATAATGATTTTTTAAAAATGATGATAATTCCTCACCATTTTCTAATTTAGATTCCTTATTTTTAATAGCCGAAACAATCCATGCTTCACCAGCCATTTTAGGAGCATTATAAATTTCAGTTAATTTATCTCCTGCCCATGGTTTAATTTCAAAGTATGGTTTAAGTTCAATTTTTTTCATAGATTGCCCCTTTTATAAATTGTTCTTTAAATAATGAGATGCTTCATCAATATCTTTAGCTATTTGATTTTCTAAAGCATTAATCGAATCAAATTTAATTTCATCTCTAAGTCTTTTATAAAAATAAACAGTTATTTCTTTACCATATAAATTTTTATCAAATCCAAAAATATATGTTTCTATTGTTGATTTTTCAACTTTGTTAATTGTTGGGTGAGTCCCAATATTAGTTATAGAATCATATATTTTTTTATCTATTTTAGTACGAGTAATATAAACGCCATCTTTTGGAATAACAAGATTTGCAAGTGGTTCTAAATTAGCTGTTGGTCTACCAAGTTTAGTGCCCTCATTAAAACCATGACTAACAGTTCCAGTTAAAGCATATTGTCTTCCTAAAAATACACTAGCTTCTTTAACTTGACCTTCTTTAATCAATTTTTTGATACTTGTACTCGATATTTTTTTACGGTTAAAATCATTAACATAATTCATGACTTGAACATTTGCAAAAGCCATTTTAAGATCATAAACATCACCTTTTGCTTCATAGCCAAATGTATAATCATTTCCACAAAAAATAGTTTTTGGATTAAATTTCTTTAAAACTTTATTTATAAAATCAATGTAAGACATGTGTTTAAATTTATCATCAGCTGCCAAAACAAATACATAATCAACTTTAAGCTCTTCAATTAATGCAATCTTTTGATCTAATGTTGTAATTTGACCCTCAATTGATTTTAAAGGTTTATCAAAAGTAACAACACCTACCGGCCCATTACTATTCATTTTTGCATAATTAATTAAATGAACATGCCCAATATGTAAACCATCAAAATAGCCTAATACTAAACTTAAATTTTTAATGGCCGAATCAATATGTTTAAAATCTTTAATATATCTTACTTCCATTTTATTTTTCCCACTGAAATATTATAATTAAGGACGTTAAAAATTGAAAGATTAAAACTATGAAAGCGATTAGAGTAATTTTGGCTTGTATAAGAACAGCGGACAATACATTTAATTTAATAAATGACGGGGATAAAATCTGTTTAGGAATTAGTGGCGGAAAAGATAGTATGGCTATGTTTTATGCACTACATTTATATAAGAAATTTTCAAAAACAAAATTTGAAATTTATCCATGTATCATTAATCTTGGTTTTGATGACTTTTCGCCAAAAATAGAGCAAGAATTCGCCAAAAAACTTGGTTATGACATTTATGTTGCTGATGGAAAAACTGTCTATCCTATTTTAAAAATTCAAAAGGAAAAGCAAAACACCCCACATTTACCATGTTCAATATGCAGCAAAATGAAAAAAGCTATTATAAATAAAGTTGCTCATAAATTAGGATGCAATAAAGTTGCTTTTGCTCATCATAGAGACGATGCTATAGAAACACTTTTCTTAAATGAAATTTATGGCGGAAGAATCTCTACTTTTTCACCAAAGATGGTTCTTTCTAGAGAAGATATAACTTTTATTAGGCCTCTAGTTTTAGCAAAAGAAGAAGATTTAAAAAGGCTTTGCGAAGAAGAAAATATACCAGTTGCTCCTTCTCATTGCCCAAACGATAAATTTACTAAAAGAGAAACTATTAAAAATATTCTTAAAAATATCTATGAAGAATTTCCTTCTAGCCAGGAAAACTTTTTAAATATGATGTTTAACATTGATAAAGAGGATATTTTTTATTCACATGTCGAACATAAGATTGAAGGAACAAATTTATATTTTAAAACCACCATATTTAAGGATGATTTAATTAATGAAATTGAATATTTAGGCGATGATTTTAAAAACTTTTTGAATAAAAATTCCACTCATTATGTTCTTTATGAAAATGAAATCATCAAAGGTGTAATTTCTATGAAATCCACTAGTGAAACAAGAAGTTTCATGATTGATTCTTATAAATTCACAGATGAAAAAGAATTCATTCTAGCCTTAAAAGAACTATTTAACATCTATTATCAAAAATATAACCCATGCAAATTACAAATTTCAAAAATTAATAAAAAAGAGGAAGAAAGTATCTTCCTTAATCTTGGATTTAGTAAAAATCCAGTAAACATTTACGAAAAAGAAATTTCAAAAGAAAGCGACATCACTGATTAACAGGATGTCGCTTTAATTTACTTCATTTTTTCTTCAGCAGCTTTTAAAACTTCTTCGAAATGTTTTTGTTTTTCGTAACTATCATCTAAAACAAAGGTTATTTCTGGGACTCTTCTTGTATCAATTTTTTTAGCTAATGAAGAACGCACATAACCTTTTGCTCTATTAAGTCTATCAACACCATCTTGTGGATTCACTAAGAATGATACATAAACTTTTGCGTAACTATGATCATCACTAACAACAACATCAGTGATTGTAAAGAAACCAATTTTTTCATTAGTTAATTCATATTCACAAATTTCTTTGATGTTTTTAGAAATAATAGCTTTAAGTCTTCCTGATTTATTCGCCATCTTCCTTCTCCACCATTTCGTATCCTTCGATTATATCGCCTTCTTTAATGTCGTTATAATTTTCAATTTTGATACCACATTCATAACCTTGAGCAACTTCTCTTGCGTCATCTTTAAATCTCTTTAAAGAATCAATCTTGCCTTCATAAACAATTGTGCCATCTCTTAAGACACGACATTTTGAATTTCTCTTAATGTAGCCATCAATGACGTAACATCCAGCAATAGCACCAACTTTTGATAATTTAAAGGTGCTTCTAACTTCAGCTTGACCAGTAACACTCTCAACTTTTTCTTGCTTAAGCATACCTTTGATAGCATCTTGCATTTCTTCGATTAATGCGTAAATGATACGTTGTAATCTAATTTCAACATGTTCTTCCTCAGCCTTTTTCTTAATCATAGCCGATGGTCTAACATTGAAGCCATAAATAATAGCGTTTGATGCACTAGCAAGTAAAACATCACTTTCAGTAATTGCGCCTGCAGCAGCTCTTACAACATTAATTTTAACTTTATCGCTATTAAGTTTTTCTAAACTTGCTTTAACAGCTTCTGCACTACCAGTTGAATCAGTTTTTAAAACGATATTGATAATAGTTAATGAATTTTCATTAATTTTCTTATAAACATCTTCTAAAGAAGTGATTCCAACGGCGTTTTTTCTTTCTTCATCGACTTTCTTAAGTCTACGTTTTTCAGCAATATCTTTAGCTTGTTTTTCACTTGGGAAAGCCATAAAGTGATCGCCAGCTAAAGGAACTTCACTTAAACCTATAACGCTAACTGGTGTAGCTGGAGTTGCAACTTTAACAACTTGTGAAAATTCATTGGTCATTCTTCTAACTTTACAATATGTAGTACCGACGACAACATAATCATTAGCAGTTAATGTACCATTTTGAACAAGTAATGTTGCTTTTGGACCTTCACCTTTGTCAAGTTCTGCTTCAAGAACGGTTCCAATAGCATAACGTTTTGGATTTGCTTTAAGTTCAAGCATTTCAGCTTGAAGTAAAACAGCTTCAAGCAAATCTTCAATACCAATTTTGTTTTTAGCACTTACTTCACAACAAATTATGTCACCACCATACTTTTCTGGAATAATATCATGTGCCATAAGTCCTTCTAAAACTCTATTTGGATTACTTCCTGGAGCATCAATCTTATTAATTGCAACAATAATTGGAACTTTTGCGGCTTTAGCGTGATCAATTGCTTCAATTGTTTGAGGCATGACACCATCATCTGCAGCAACAACTAAAATAACAATATCAGTAACACTTGCACCTCTTGCTCTCATTGCACTAAATGCTTCATGCCCTGGAGTATCGATAAATGTAATTTTCTTATTCTTATAAGTTTTTTGATAAGCACCAATTTCTTGAGAAATACCACCAAATTCAGCACCGGCTAAATTACTATTTCTTATTGCATCGATTAAAGTTGTTTTACCATGGTCGACGTGTCCCATAACAGTAACAACAGGAGGTCTTTCAACTAAATCTTTTGGATCATCTTCTAAATTAACTTTTTCAAAATCTTCTTCATTAACGATTTCTTCTTTTTTGAAATCATAACCATATTCAAGACAAAGTTCACCAATTGTTTCATCATCAAGATATTGATTGATTGTTACAAGCTTTTTTTGCATGAATAACTTCTTAATAATATCGCTTGGTTGAACATTTAATTTTTTAGCGAGTTCGCTAACAGTTAAAGATGAGGTATAAACGAAAACACCATTATTAACCTTGGCATAATCTTTTGTTTTTTGATTACTTTGTGGAAGATTAACTTCCCTTTCCATTTTCTTTTCTTTCATTTAAATCTCCTCTCTATTTAATATAAAACATCATTTTGTCATAGACTTTTTGAGGAATAGAAGTTTCTAAGGCTCTATCTAGACATTTTGATTTAATGGCTTTATCAATGGCTTCCTTGCTTCTATGAATATAAGCACCTCTACCATTAAGCTTGCCAGTAATATCTAAAACTACTTCACCATTAGGTTGTTTAACCACACGAAACAATTCTTCTTTTGGATAGACTTGATTTGTGGCTAAACATTTTCTTAATGGTACTTTTTTCATTTTAAAATCCTTTATTTATCGTAATATTCATCACTATCGTATTCTGAATAATCTTCATCTTCATCGAATTCTTCATCATCGTAGTCAAATTCATCTTCCATAGCAGCGAGTTCTTCATCAGTATAGATAGACATTTTATTTGCTTCGTCAACGATAGGTTTAATTTCTTCAACTTCTTTTTCTTTACGAGCAGACTTTTTATCTTTCTTGCTCTTATTTTCATGTTGTTTTTCGTTTTGTTTTTCTTTTTCAAGTGAAGCTTCTAAAGCATCAAGAGTGGTTGTAGTCTTAACTTCTTGAGGTTTGATATCAACCTTCTTTTCAACCTTCTTTTCAACTTTGACTTCAGGAGTTTCAACCTTGGTTTCAGGAACTTCAACCTTGACTTCAGGAGTTTCAACCTTGACTTCTTTTGGTTCACTCTTGACAACTGGTTCTTCCACAACTGATTTTTCTTCGACAACAACAGGTTCTTTCTCTTTTTCGGCTTGAACCTTTGCATATTCATTTTCTAATTCAATTTCTTTATCTAAGTATTCATCATCACCAACAACTGCTTTAACTTCTTCAATAACTGGTTTATTAGCATTGAGTTCAGCATTCTTAATTGAATTAATTCTGAATTGTTCTTTTTCAGCTTCACGAGCTTGTTCTTCAAAGACTGCCATTGGTTCAAAATCAACATTCTTTTCTTCAGCAACTTTTTGATCGAGAATAATGAGTTCTTTAAGACCGCAAAGTTGTCTAGCTAAAACAACGTTTGTTCCTTTAGTGCCAATTGCAGCACTTCCAGTATCATTTTCACAAATAACTATGGCTTTCTTACCATCTTTTGTATCTTCGAAATGAACACCAAGAACAACACCAGGTTTTAAAGATTCTCTAAGTAAGATACCTGTAACTGGGCTATATTGAATAACATCGATCTTTTCTTTGCTATTTCTATCATTTCCTAAATTGCTAACAACTGATTGAATTCTGCTTCCGTTAGTCCCAATACATGCACCTTGTGCATCAACATTAGGATCTTCACTATAAACAGCAACTTTACTTCTAACACCAGCAATACGAGCAATTTTTGCAATTTTAACTGTTCCATCATAGATTTCATGAACTTCATCAGCAAAAACTTTTTCAAGATATTCTGGGCATGATCTTGAACAATGAATTAAACTTCCACCTTTAGCATCATCTTTTGAAATACCACAAACATACATTTTGATAGTATCGCCAGGTTTGAAGGTTTCTTTTCCAATTAAATCTTTTTGATAAAGAGTAATTGAAATTCTTCCAAGATTAACTAAAACTGAGTGTCCATCGCTTTTTTCAACAGTTCCGCTAATTAATTGACCAATCTTACCGCTGAATGATTCAAGTAAGCTTTCTTTTTCGGCTTGATTGATTTTTGCACGATAGGCACTAATAAATCTATTAACATCGCCTTTTGAAAAATCATCAAAACTTAATGGTTCTTCGTAATAATCACCAACTTTTAATTTATTTGATTTAACTCTTTCATCGTTTTCGCTAATTTCAACGAAATCATCAACTAAATCATCTTCTTTAACAACTTTCCATTGTCTAAAAGTATTGATTTTTCCTTTTTCTAAAGAAATGTCGCAACGAATTAAAGCGTCTTCAAGTTTTGTTGTTTCGCTTGATACAACATTACCAGCTTCATCTTTAACTTTTTTAACTTTCTTTAATTTGACTGGCTTTTGAACAATTAAAAGTTCGTCACTTAATTTTTTGTTATAAGCAACTTTAAAAGCTTCACTAATTGCATCAACAATTATTTCTTTACTAATTCCTTTTTCTTCAACCATCTCTTCCATAGCGGCAAGAAATGCTCTTTGATGTTTTGCATCCATAATTCTTAATTCTCCAAATTTTTCCTAAAATTTAATTGCTAATCGAGCTTTGTCTATGTGTTCACGCTCAATTTCACTTGTAGTTTTCTTTCCTTTTTGAAAATAAAATAATTTAATTGTTTTTTCATTTACATCGACTAAAGTTCCTTCGAGATAACTTTCTCCTTTATAAGGGTGTGTAAGATGAATATTGATGTATTGATCTTTATATTTTTCAAGTTTTGATACATCAATTGGTTTTTCTGCACCAAGCGAAGAAATATCAAGCATATAACTAGAACTTGTAAAATCATGAATATCTAATAAATCAGAAATTTTAGAAGATATTTCACCAATATCATCAAAACCAATTGGTGCATCACGATCAATTACAATTTCTAAAGTTAAATTCTTTCCTTTATTTAACTTAAGCGAATAAAGCGAATACCCTTCTTTTGTTAATAATTCTTCGATTAGAACCTTAATTTGCTCTAAAGATTCCATTCATTACCTCCCTTTAAAAAAATAAGAATGCCCTTACGGCACTCTATTCGAGTAAAGATATTTTCAATCTTCGAGAGTAATTATATAAAATATAATTAGTAAAAGCAAATAAATCGAAAAAATGTGTCTCTTTCTTTATTAATAAAAATTATTTATAAAAACGCAAGGCATTTTTCATCCTTGCGTTTTTACTAGTCATAAATGATTTATTTAACTTCTGTTGCTTCTTTTTGAGCTAACATCTTTTCTTCATATTCTTTTTGTTTTTCCATGTGTTTGATAGATAAATCATGTTTTGCTTTATCCCATTCTTTTCCATGGAGTGGGAAGAACCACATAGCAATAAATGAAAGGAGAAGTAAAATGCCTGTAATTAAGAACCAACACATAAATAAGCCATTTTTAGCGCTTAATGCTTGGCTTGCATAATCAATAACTTCAGAACCATTCTCAACTTTCTTTAAATTCATATCAAATCCAAAGAGTCCAACAATCATTGCTGGGAATAAGGCGGTAGCAATACTACCAGCTGGTTTTGTAATTAATGAGTTAATACCAGCATAAACGCCTTCTCTACGAGTACCATTATCAACTTCATCTTTATCAATAACATCGCCATTAATCATAGGAATTAAGTAAAGTCCACCAGCAAGACCAACACCACAACATATAAATGTAAATACAGAAACATAGAAATATTGTCCAAGGAATGCACCAAGTATACAGCCAACCCCCATGACACCTGTCATAACAAGCATTTCATTACGCACACCAAGTTTTGCTCTTGTAAATACAAAGAACAAAATTCCGGCTATTAATCCTACAAATAATGCCCCATACAAGACAATAATTGATGTACCTCCTATCCACCCGTTTCCAGATCCATCTATCGCCCACATACCTGAAACATAAGTTAAGCCAACCATTAAAGCATTTTGAGCAAAAATAATTGTCCAAGAAATAACTTCAAATAATAAGAATGATTTATTTTTTAAGCAAAGTTTTAAACCTTCAAAGAACTTTGGTTGTTTTTCTTCAACAACATATCCATTTTCTTTATAGAAGAATGTAGAGATGAAAACGATAGCTCCACAAACTAAACCAGCAATAGCCATAATTAATGGTAAGGTAGTAGCATTATGTTCAATTAATTTATCAAGTTGTGAATTTAATACCATTGGTGCACCATAGTTAATTACTGAAAACAAAATATTAAATAAGAATATCTTATTTCTAGCTTTATTTGTAACAGCCATTTCATAAGGCATAACGTAAATTGCTGAAGCAATTGCAGTATAAACAATGTCATATAAGAATAAACCTATTAATTCTTCAATAAATAATAGAGGTTGCGACATTTGACCAGTCTGCAATACTGGCAACCACATAACTGCAAAGAGTATCGCCATAATTGGCGCGCCATATCTTATCCAAGGAATACGTCTACCAAGTTTGGATTTAGTTCTATCAGCTAAAAATCCATAGATTGGATCATTTAAGGCATTCCAAATACCAAAAATTACCCAAACAATTGCATTAAGTGCTGGACTTAACCCTAACTTATTAACAAATAAGTATTGAAAAGCAGCACCTTCACTAAAAGCACACAAAAGTCCAGTACCAGCATTAGCTGCACCAAGCCACACTGCCGAAGACGTTTTTACTTTTTCTTCTTTTACACCCTTAACTTCATTTTCCATATAAATTAATCTCCTTTATATTTTTATATTTCTTTCTATGAAATCCATACAAACCTTTTCATAAAAAGTTGGGTCCGTTTCGTAAGATAATGCATGATCTGCTCCATTAATGATTTCAAGAGTTGCATGATCTTTACTTGCTTCATATATTTCATAAGCATGTTTTACATTTATATAGTTATCTTTATTTCCATGGATGATTAATAATGGAACTTTTGAATTTTTCACTCCTTCAATTGGCAAAACTTTATTAATTGAATAATGCGTAATTAACTTTAAAAATAAATTGATTCCAGGTAAGAAAAATCTAGGAATATGAAATTCTTTCATTTTATGAATTAAGACATCTTTCATATTTGAAAAACCACAATCTTCAATTGCAAAATTCACTTCTGGATTTTCTTTTAAAGCCATCATAACTGTTGCCGCTCCTAAACTTTCTCCATGAAGTCCAAGAATTAATGGATTATATTTTTCTTTTGTATATTTAATGATATCTACTAAATCTTTACCTTCTTTATAACTAAAAGTTGTAAATTTAGTTTTATTTTTCCCATGCCCTCTTTCATCAAAAAGTAAAATTGCATATCCATGTTTATAGAAAAATTGAGCATATTTAAGTTGACCATTTCTATTCCAAGTATATCCATGACACAAAATCATTATTTTCTTATTATCACCATTGCTTGAAAAATCAGCATTAATAATTGTTCCATCCCTCATTTTTATAGTAAATTCTTCTCTTTTAAATTGAGGCATTTTTTCAGGAATCAAACCTTTTTTGACATCCAAATCATAAGCTTCTTTATCTGATAATTTCTTAGGATGCGAAATAAAAAACATTATTAAAAAGGAAATTAATAAATATAAAAATATTAAAATTCCTAAAATAGAAAAAATCCAAATTAAGCTTATTTCTAATGGGCTCATAAAAAATACCACTAGAATTATAAAACAAAATATAAAATTTTAGAATAATTTTTTAAGTGACTTAAATAATTTGTAATTTAATCACAAATAATGAGAAATTATTTAAAAAATTCCAGAACTTTTATTTAAATTTAGGCGACCCATATTCTCGCTTCATAGATTCAGTTGAAACAACCCATTGTTTGCCAAATTTACAAGCATCAATTCCATCAATAAGTTTTCCATATTTAATGGCTTTTCTAAGAGTTGATTCATTTAAATCCCAAAGTTTTGTTGCTTCAGAAAATGCTATCGAATTATCAAAAGG
>CAVEUG010000010.1:0-11220 GCA_963618895.1 Slackia isoflavoniconvertens
CTATTTTCATATCTAGCTGCAATAAGTTGGAAGAAGCCATATGAGGCATCTTTATCAACTGGAACATAACCAACTTCGTCAATAATTAGAAGAGTATATTTTAAATAATGTTTGATTACTGATTCTAATCGATTTTCTTTTGCTGCTAATTTGATACATTCCATAAGCTTAGCAAAATTAATGTAATAAGTTGATATTCTTTGCGATGCTGCCTCAATTCCTATTGCTGTTGCAAGATGAGTTTTGCCTACACCAGAAGATCCAACAAAGACAATATTTGATTTTTCATCAATAAACCTAAGTGATGCTAAATCTTCAATTTCCTTACGATTAATACTTGGTTGATAATCAAAATCAAATTCTTTAATCGTTCTATAAAATGGAAAATGTGAGACTGTGATGTTAATTTTTCTTGCTCTATCATCTCTAAATTTAATTTCTAAATCTGTTAATTTATATAGAGAATCCACTAATGGGATGTTATTTTTGACACTATCATCGATGATGCTAGGGAGCATTTCCAGCATCTTACTTAATTGAAGTGTCTCTAAGTTTTTTGTCAATTCGTTATAATTTGTCATAAATTCCTAGAACCTCACTTGCATGTTTTTCTAAATCTTCATCTTTCCACATTTTGATGGAACTGTTTTTAGATATTTCTAAGTAGTCACCTATACTATAATTGATGGCTTTAGAACCATATTCCTGATGTTTGATCCAATTACCTTTTTCATCTGTTATGTCGAATTCTACGCCATTATCGTTTACAATAATTATGTACTTACCAATATATTTAGGTGGTACAGAATATTTGCGTCCCTTGAACGAGAATAATGATTCTTTTGAAACCTTTCTTCGTACGTCTGGTTCAATGAATTGCATCATTCTTTCTTGAAAATTATCACCAAGTGGAAGTAAATGTTCTTTTTCTTTTTCAAATAATTCTTTAGGTATTCGACCTGTTCCTTGATGCACCTCATTATTGATTTCTTCATTAAATTCATTAACGATTTTTTCGATATCTTCGAATGTTTCGACCTCACCGCTATAAGCTTTAAGACGATTCATAAGTCTTGCAACAGATTCAACTTTACCTTTAGTACATGGTCGGTACGCAACACAGTTTTTAGGTGTAAATCCTGCTTCCTTAGCAAATTCCACAAATGTATCATTATAGACAACTTCATTATATGTAGTCCTGCTTTTATCAGTTATGGAACGCATATTATCAAAGAGTATTTCTTTAGGAACTCCACCAAAATAGGTAAATGCCACAAGCAAACAATAGAACACATCTTGCTGGCTTCTAGATTCTGTGACCTTAATAAATCTCATCCTAGAAAAGCCTAACACAATTAAGAAGATATTGAACTTGATAGATTTGCCACTTTTAGTTTCAAATGTAAGTGATTCTTTCCAATCTACTTGCGCCTGTCTACCTGGTTCAGTTTCAAATCTTATAATTGCTTGTTGAATTCTTTTTCGATTTTCTTCTCTCAAGAATTTTGTGATCAAAGAATAGGAACCTTCATAATCCGTTGTCTTTCTTAGAAACCTATAAATTCCAGTTGCAGGAACATTATTATCAAATTTAATCAATATAATTTGTTTATATGCTTCCAATTTAGAAGGAACGGAATGAATATCCTTCTTTGTTGATAAGGCTCCTTCATTAAGATAATTTTTCTTTGCAGTTCGCCAATCACAACCATGTTCTCGACCTATTTTTGCATAATTAGGTTTAATATTTTTATCTAGTTCTCCTTGTTTGAACATAAACGCTATCCCCTCTCTTATATCTTTCCTTTCATTCATACTTTCACCTCCTTTCTATGCTCCTAGGAACATTATATAGGAGGGTGAAAATACCTACATTTTGAATTAGCAGGAAACTACAAGTTTAGATTAGCATTTACAAAATGATTAAGATTTGTTTGAACTCATTCTTTTCCTTGAAATTTAAAGTTACGAAAAACCATTTTTATTTTCATGCACCAAAAATTAGAGTATAGTCTTTCATTCGTTGATTAGGTTAAGCGTGATTTTTAGAACAATTCGAAATTATGACAACGCAAATATCTGGCAATTAAAAAGCTTTATTCTTACAAATAGCTTTCTCTTTTAGTATGTCGTTGAAGGTAAAAAATTACTAAAACTTTACTAGTTTTAAAACTCACAAATGATTTTGTTTTGCTAGCATCAAAGAAATCTATATTATCTAGTTTATTGCATTACCTTTGAAAATTAATCATATTTTTAATTGCACCCAAAAATAAACGGAACATATTTTAAAAATTAAATAGAGCTTGCAGGAATAATATAAATATTATCGTTTAATGCACTAATTTTATTTGTAGAACATATAATTGCTCCACTACCAACTTCATAAACAGAACTTTTAAGTTTTTTAAAACTTGATACATCATTAAGTGAATAACCATCACCACTTTTTGACTCAATACTATATAACTTACCATCATTTAAAATAATAAGGTCTATTTCTTTTTGTGCATCATCTCTATAAAAATAAAATTTAGGTGTCATTCCTTCGTTTATATATGTTTTTCTAATTTCATTAATGACAAATGTCTCAAAAATTCTTCCTTTAAATGGGCTTTTATATAATGTATTTAATGTATCAATACCTAAAAGGTTACAAATTATACCAGTATCAAAAAAATAAATTTTTGGTCTTTTTATAACTCTTTTTAAGAATGAAAATTCATTATAAGGCTCAAGAAGATAAATAAGTCCTGTCTTATTCATTACATTTATCCAAGATTTAATGGTATTTGCAGAAACTCCCAACTTTTTTGAAAGACCATCATAATTAAGTTCTTCTCCTGTTAATGATGCTAATAATGTTATAAGGTCTAAAAATTTTTGTTCATCTTTGAGTTCGACTAAATCTTTTACATCTTTCTCTAAATAAGTGCTCAAATATGAAGAATAATAAATATCAAGTGGTAAGTCTTTATCATCATATATTTTTGGGAGCCCACCTTTTAAAATTAATGAAAATAGTTCATCCTTTGATAAATTAACTTTTTCCAATCTTTCATTAATGATTTTAATATCTACCAAAAAAGGAACATTTTCTCGATTATAAATTTCATTTAGAGACAATGAAGACATATTTAAAATAGCACATCTTCCAGCAAGAGATTCTTTTGCACGCTCTAATAACTCTCTTCTACTTGATCCAGTAAGTATATATAATCCATTAACGTTCTTATTGTTATTTGTTCTTTTAGCTTCATTTATTCTATATTCAATTTCTTCAAATAATTCTGTTGCTTTCTGTGCTTCATCAATTATTAAAGGAGATTTATGTAAATCCAGGAAAGAACTTGGATTATTTTGGGCTAATAGTCGATCTTTAATATTGTCAAGTGATACATAATTGTAACCCTTATCTAAATATTTATTTAATAGAAGAGTTGTTTTGCCAACTTGTCTAGGGCCAGTTAAAATAACAGCCGGAAAGTGTTTTATCGCTAAATCTAGTGTTTTTTCAATATGTCTTTTAATCATATAGTTAGTCTCCTAAATGGTAAAACCGAAGTTGTACTTCTGATTTTCCGAAGTTGTACTTCGGATTTTACATTAAAAAAACTAATTATTCAATTTAGTTCTAACTTTTTTGTCAAATCCCTTTTGTTTATTCAAAAATAACAAGTTTTCCGTTGGAACTTTGCAAAATTTGGAAAAGTTCCAGCGATAATTTGAGTTTTAAATATTTATATTTCCCTAAAATGACACTTAAAACATCGATTTTAGGAAAATATAAATCAACATTAACAAACTTTTAAATGAATAAAATTTTTGTAATATCTATTATAGTAATTACAAATTATATTGATATGTTCGATATTATTTTTGCTCTAACACGATTGACTAAATCGTGATTGACTAAATCTTGAGTTTAACACTTTGAACTTTAAAATGTTGTTGATAGATGCATTGCTAGTTAATTTATTTCTAGCAGCAAAAGCACCATTAAATTAAGGCCTATTTTTCCCTCATCTTAATAATTTCAATCATCTCTTATATATTTTTTTAGAAATCTAAATTCAAAATCAATAACTGTTATAAAAATAGTTCAGTAAGATTTAAAAATATAGATCAGTTTGCTATTTAATTATTGAAAGATTAAGGGATGATATATGAAAAAATTGTAAATAAAGAAGAATACATATCAAGATTAATCAATAAATTAGTCGAAAAGTATTTAGATATCTTTAGATCTATTTATATCAAAGTGCCAAAATGGTGCTGGAAATCTCAGACATCATCATATCACGTAAAATGTGAATTCTTAGTTGGAGATCCTAAAAGTAATTTTTTAAATAGAAAATTTGTTGAAATAGATTCATATTCTATTTTTAAAGAGACCCCACATTTAATTGATGAATGAATGAATGGCAAGAAGTTCCAGTATTATGAAATTCAATCGCTCAATTGTCGATAAAAAGATCAAATTATTTTGACTAATTCATCAATGTTTGAAACAAAAAGGTTTATTCATAGCGAAACAAAAGTATTAAGAATATTAGAATGAATACAATGTTTTCTTATGAATCTGAAGATTCAACAGGTGAAATATCCTTAAGTGAATTATGTAAAAATAAAATTTAAGCACTTTACCTATTTAATAGTTAAATCTTTACCATCTATAGTTATTGTTTCGGGTTCATCATCGTTTCTAACAATTCTTAATGAAGCGAATTCAGATAATGTTTGTTTGGTCTCTTTAGAGAAAAATGTGAATATAATACTGCAAATAAATAAAAGAAATGATAATAAGGAAACAGTAAATTAATTAAAAACATTAAAGAAATGGGTAAAAATAAATATAAATCCACTATAGCCACCAAGAACTATAAAACTAATTAAAGAGTTGATGAAAAAATAATTAATAAATAAAGCAATTGCTCTAATAACATTTGAATACCAAGGTATTGACTTTTCATCAACAGTAAACGCTTTTAATTTGAAAAGTTTCATAAATAAAGATCTGCCATCCTTAAAAATAGAAGGAATTACATAATAAAATATTGTAATTGATAAGATATAAGAACTTAATAAAATTGCTATTTTAATTTGATAAAATTTATCGACTTCTGATTGATACTTATTTGCTAAATCAATATATGGTTGATAGTTTTCCATATATTGATCAATTGTTGTTTGAAGTATTGTTGAATACGAATTATAAATTGTGTCGTATAAATCTTTGAAATTATAATTATTATTTAAAACCAAATATGAATAAATTTTATCTGCTGTTTCACTTGTGAAATATGGATAACCTTCATTAACGAATATTTTATTTTCATAATTTTTTGACTCTAAAAATAACTTATTAACATATTCTTCTAGAGTCATCACATTAGCAGAATCAATAAATCTATCCTTATAATCAATGACAAAAGTTTTGTAATAAAAATATAACGAATCACTATTTTCATCTATATCTTTAGTTTCTTTAAAAAAATCATTATTCTTTTTATTTTCGTCAATAGAATGAAAAGTTTGACGAACTAAATAATCTTTAGTAATATCTTCTACTTGTGCAAGATAACCGTCATCTTTTAAATAAGTTAATTTAGATTCACCAACAACTTTCACTGTTTCATCTTCGATAGTTGATAAATCGTTCAATCTTGATTTATGTAGTCTTGTATTAGTATTTATAGATTCACCAATAAAAAATAAGGACATTGTCAATATAAAAGTAGTTACAAGATCTAATAAATATACACTAAATTTTTTACCTCTTTTCGCTATATCATTCATAAATCATCCTCGTCACTAAAATTTAATTTAATTTATTCTCATTGATTATAATATAAGTAATTGAGTAGAAAGTAAAAAGTAATATATTTTTCCACTCCCTCTCGCACCACCGTACGTGCGGCCTTTCGCATACGGCGGTTTAAATAAACATTTTATGCTAGTAGCGGTTCAAAACTTAATGAAACAGCAAGAAGTTATAAAACACTTGCTTTAGAATCAAAAGGAATTAAAAACTTTTATTTTGTTTGGTGTACAGATGGAAAAGGTTGGATTGGTGCAAGAAATAACTTAGAAGAAACATATGAAGTAATGGATTATATATTCAACATCAATGATTTAGAAAATGGTGCTATCGATAATCTTATTCATTTAGATAAATTTGTAAAAAAACACATAAACTAATAATCACTATCACAAAAGGTCGATGATCATTTAATCATCGACCTTATGAATTTTAAATTGACAAAAATTATTTAGCCTCTTGAACTTCAGCACGATCCATTGCTTCTTTGAAATCCTTTTGATCAATGAAGATTTCATGCTTGTATGGATTAGTCTTAGTTTTAACTGCTCTTACAATAATTGCTGTTAAAGCGAGCACGTTAATTGCTAAAGCAAGTACGGCAATAACTCCTTGCATACTTGGATTTGCAGTTGTTGGAGCTACGCTTCCGGTTGCGGTTGCAATTGTTGCGCCTTCTCCATAAACTGAAGAAACAACGTTGAATGGTTGTTGATCTTGGAAATAAGGAACAACTTGAGCAAACATACACCAAATTGCAAGTGTGTTGGCTCTATTTTGAATCCATCCGCCTTTATTCCAGAAGAAGTTAGCAAACGTTGGAGCAAGCAATAATGCAAGACCACAATACCAAGCGTGAGTTGGTAAATTGAGGTAAGTATATTCAAAGTTCCAAACATCATAAGCAATAATATAAACCCAAGTCATATCTGGCCAAAGCATATCTTTCTTGCCTTTTGATGTGTAAATTCCCCACCATCCGGTCATACATGCGATGTTAATTAAACCAGCAACACCATTAACAGTGTTCCACCATCCACCATATAACCAAACACCTTCACTTGATTTCCACCAACCAGCTCCACCAATAGAACCAGCAGCTTGTGCACCTTTAATTGCACTTTCAAAATCACTAGCACAAGCAATTAAAATGTTAATTGCAACAATTAAGAATGGGAAAGGTTTGAACCAATTCTTCTTTCCAATACCCCAACCATATTTGATCATCATAAATCCAATACAGCCAGCAGTTGCAGCATATAATTTTGCATAGTGGAACCATGAATTCATTTTGGTAAACGTCCAGTTGCTTGCTGCCCATGAATTTGGATCAGCATTACCCCAAATCGTTAAAACAATAAAGTAAATTGTTAAAAGGGCTGGAATACCAATGAAAAATGTAATACCACCTACTTTTGTTCTTCGTGCAAGTTCATTACAAACGATTAAACCGACGAAGACGAGAACCCATCCTAATAATTGCATATAGGAAAGTTCACCATAAATATTAAATATCATATTTTTCTCCTACCCTTATATTTAACAGAGTTAGTGTATCATTTTCTAATATTAAAGGAAAAAATACCGAATTAATAAAAAATAGAGATTTAGTACTAGTTTTTTATATCAAATAAGAAAAATTATAAATAAAACTAAAACAATCTCTAACTCCTCAATAAATTCTTTAAATAAGATTATAAGATTTAATTTCTTTAGGATACTTTCCCAATTAAAATGTTTTTATATTTACTAAAATTCTGCTGCTTTATTTACTTTATTTAAAAAAATTGATAGTTTTTGCTGCATTCAATGGAACTATTCTTTATTTTTAATTATTCTATCAATTTCATCATTCATGAATAGATTTTTTCCTCCAATTTCTATATGTCTGCCCAAAAGGAAAAGCATGTAATAAGGAATGGTTAAAATATCTCCAGTTTCGCCAACATTATAATCACCAATTTTAAGTATTTTAACTTTACCATACTGCTCTGGATGTGCATAAACTGTTTTACTTGATTTTATGTTACCATTTTTTGCTTTTGCTTCTACTAAATATGGTGCACCATTATAGCAAATAACAAAATCAATTTCTAAACCACTTTCTTTTGCAAAATAAAACACATCAAAGTCTGCTTTAAATAAAGCATCATAAACGGCGGCTTCATATAACGCTCCTTTATTTTGGCCTAAAGTTCCATTATAAATAGCCCCGATAGTATTCAAATCATAAGTGCTTGTTAATAATGATATATCGGTTGGAAATAATTTAAATTGCGAGAAAATCATATTTCCTTTTAATGGTAAGCTTGGATTTTCAAGATTATAGACTTTGCCAACAATATGCGCTTCTTTTAAATAATTTATTGCACTGTTTTTTGTTTCAATATTACCTTTTTCTATTTTAGAGACAATAAACCTTTTTGCTTCGTTAGATAAAAATGATGACATAAGACCAAATGCATTATTTATTCTTTCTACTTCCCATGCCCTAAAAACTGGTTTACCATTCTTGCCTTTTCGTCTTCCAAATTCATCTTTTGTTTGCTCCAAAATGTTTATGTTTATTTTATAGGTTTCTACGATATTCATGGTATCAATGTATTTTTTAACAGCTTTTGGAAATCCACCGACACACAAATACTCGTTAAATATATTTTTAAAAAGATTATGTGTGGAAACATTTACTTTTTCTCTCTCATTAAAATATTTTTCAATAATTTTTATATGTTCATCTTTGTATCCTTTTGCCCATAAAAATTCTTCAAAATCCATTGTTTTCATGTGAAAGATGTCTTCATATCCTATTGGAACTGGGGTAACATCACCAATTACATAACCATTTATCCCTAAATATGATCCACTAGCAATAACATCGAATCTCCCATCAACTCCAAAACTTTTTAAAGATAATCTGGCTCTTGGACATTCTTGTATTTCATCAAAAATCAATAAAGTTTTCTTGCTAACAATTTTTTTATTAGGAAATTTAACGCGTATTTTAGAAATTAAATAATCAACGGTGATATTTTCAGCAAATATATTTGTTAAATCAGGTTCATTCCAAAAGTTCATATAAATAACTTCATCGTAATTTTTATTCCCAAAAAATTTTATTGATTCAGTTTTGCCACATTGTCTAATTCCAACAATTAGTGCAGGCATTTTATCTTCGCTATCTTTCCAATTTTTCAACCATTCATCTATTTTTCTTCTTAAATACATACCTTATCTCCAATTGTAATATTTCTATTATCTTACTAAATTCGGAGCGAGTTTTGAAGTGGAAGTTACTAAATTCGGAGCGAGTTTTGAAGTAGAAGTTACTAAATTCGGAGCGAGTTTTGAAGTAGACACACTGCAAATGTCTAGTAATTACTGCTTCAAAATTTCGAAGAGGTAAGAAAACAGTTGCATCAACTTTGAAATCAAAACTTAAAGATATTCTTTCAAAAAAAGTTTTTAAATGAACCCATTAGATAAAATAAAGCATCAGCAATATTTGATACTAAACCTTCCTCTTCTTTTGGAATTACTGAGAACCATAATGCAGTTGAATTTTTAATAACACTACATCCTAAACTTATATCAACACAATCTCTAATTTAGAAAACAGATTTTAGAAAGTAAAACTCAGTTAAATAGTTTAGAAATTGATGAATCTTCTAATTTTATATAGTCCTATTAATTAGGAATTATTATTTAATGTTTATTTATTAAAAACTATACTGTTGGATATAAATAATCAACACTTCCCCAAACATAATTTTGTGTGATTGTTTCTTCAAATGCAGTCCCAATAGAACTATCTAAACTACCATTTGTAGTTAAAACCACATTCATTGGAAGATAATCTTTATATTCAATAGCTAAATTTGCTTTAAGAGATTGTCCATTATCACTTTTAATATTTCCATTACCTTCAAATTTGAATGAAGAATCATTATATTGAATAAACTTAAAATCATAAGTTACTGAATCTCCGCTACTTGATGAACTATCTTCATCTTTTTCGTTATAGAATGATTTTATCATTTCTAAATTTTCATTAATAACTTCCTTAAAGTTAGAAATATCTAAACTATTTTCTGACATAAGTCCGTCAAAATAATTATCAAATTCTTCTGTTGATATTTCTTGTTGAGATGTTTCACCAAGTGTAGAAGTATAGTAATAATATTTCCCATCTTTCTCATATAAATAATATTCACCGCTTAAAAGCATACTTTGAATTTTTGAATAAAAATATCTTGTTCCACTATTATTATCAAATCTTGTGTCTTGAGTTGTAACTATTGAAGACCCTTGAGAATTAATAGTCACATTGCTTTTGATCATCCCCTTTGTTGGCATTACAAAAGTGTCTTTTGTAATTTCATTTTGCATCGTTACCAAATACTCTTTTGCTTCGTTTTCATTCAATTCTTTAGAACTGCCATTACAACTTGCAAGAAGAATAACTGGCAATATCCCTAATATTTTTAATGTTTTTCTCATAAAATAACCTCTAGCAAACATTCTATCAAAGTTAATAGCTAATTGTAACTTAAAAAACAATTACTTATTAAAAAATACAGTTCCTTATTATGCATTAGTAAATAAAAAGCGAGAAACCCCTTAACTAATATATCTTTAGCCACGAACTATTTTACAAATAATTTTAAAGTAAATTCATTTTAGAGAATATATTATTCAGAAAATATTAAACCTAACTCGCTATACACCAAAAAATAAAGTTCTTCTGAAAAATATTCAAATTCATTACCGTGATATAATTCTTCTTCACGTGGAGGAACACTAACAATGCAAACAAATGCTTCTTTTCTCTCTTTCTTGGAATAAGTTAATAGAATTTCCTTCATTGTCTTTATTGGACAAGGGAGATTATCTTGCAAATACGAAACTTCCTCTGGAAATTTGAATCTATTTGTTCCAGGCAAAATTCCTGTATACCATTTTTCTTCTTGTTCCCAGCAATATATTTCAATACCTTTAAAGCTATCTTTATATGAATAATACAAAGAAAATTTCTCTAAATCATCGTTATTATTTTTACAACTAAATAAAAAAGTTAATGAAGAAAGAGTTAATAAAATAATAGAAAAGAATTTACGCATATAAATTACTCCATGAAGAAATAAAGAAATTTCTATTTGGATATTTATTCATTTCTAACCAAAATTTTACTTCTAAACATGTTGATTTTCAAGTTGCGTCGAAACATGCTCAATAATAAATTATTAATAACAATCGCTAATTGTGCAGTCAGTTGCTGATCTTTTGAAATTAGTCTAAGTCTTAATTACAATCAATGAAACAAATCGTAATAGTATCTCACTTTGATTAGTATTTTTAAAATTCTTGCCGCATGTCAATATAATCTCTTATTTGGTGATAAT
>CAVEUG010000011.1:0-10138 GCA_963618895.1 Slackia isoflavoniconvertens
TCTTAAATTTATTTTTCATCTTTAATATTATGCTAGTTTTAAAGTCTATTTTCTAATCGAGTAGAGAGCGAAAAGCAATTACTTTCCCGCTTGCTCTCAAACCACCATATGTGCGGCCTTCCGCATCTGGCGGTTTAAATAAACATTCTATGCTACCTCTTTAATATAGTATTCAAGAAGGTCTAAAAGCCCTCTTTTCTTTAGTTGTGAGTTTGTAATTACTCTTTGAACAACACAAGAATGAGAGATGAATTGCTAACCTCTTCTACAATAGGTTAATCCTTTAGCTTCTTCTATGTCAATCTTTAACTGGTTTCTTTTCGTTAACTAGCTTGTTTGCTATGCTCTTCCTCCATCCAATACCTCACGATATTAGACTTGAGTTTCACTATGTAATTATAACAACGCTTCTACTTAGGACTTTCACCCTCTAGATATATGACATGCCCGTTACATTATAAAAAGGAAGTCCAATATAATTCAAACTTCCTTTTGATAGTTTATTTAGTTGAATTTTACGACTTTATTGAAAATAAAGCAGCGCTTATTTCACAATAATTCTCTTATAATTATATTTATTGTTACTGTTCCCTTTGCCCGTTTTTATTGAAACGTTATCGAGGCAAGTTCCGCCTTGCCTTTTCCCGTAAACTTTAACGAGATGCCACTTTTACCGACAATATTTAATTTGCAGGAATAAACTGCGTAATCTTTATTCGGAGTGACGGCGATCTCTTTTACAGTGGTTCCGTTTTCTTGTTGCAATACCTCCACTTTCCCTTTGAAATCTCCGCGCAATTTCAAATGCAATAACGTGTCACCATTAAAATCGAAATATTTGTATGACACACACGTTCCGTTACAAATATCCTTAATCGTCGCCGTTCCGTTTGCATGCGCTATATACGGAACTTTTTTATTGCTTTTTCCGTTTATTAGATGAAACGTCTTTTTTGAAATCAGTCCGCAGGCAATCGCCGCGTTATATTCGCCACTTGCCGCCAGTGGCTTTCCGTTTAAGCCCTGACTCGTAATTTCTACCTGCGCAATTTTACCATCGTTGTCGATTTTGATTTCTTCCGCGCAACCTTGTCTAGAATAGGTCGATTTGTCGGTCATTCTGTGATAGAAAATATAATGTTTATCTCCTATTTTTTCGATACTTCCGTGATTATTGCCCGTAATATTCGTACGCGCTTTTCGTTTTCTTCCATTTAATCCTATATCGCCGTTTGAAACGATAATACCGCCATAAGAAAAGCCTTTGTCGGGATAATCGCTTACCGCGTAACAGAGTTCGTGATTGTTTCGCGACGAATAAATAAAATAATATTTATTTCCGAACTTACGGATAGACGCCGCCTCAAAAAAAGCGTGTCCTTCAAACTCCGTCCCTTTAGTTTTTTTAGGAACGACGAGTTTTGGTTTTCCCTTCACGGTCAACATATCGTCGGACAATTCCACCGTATATGCTCCCGTCGCTCCGTCTTTAACCTGTTTTATTTCGCCATACGTCCTGTCGAACACTATACTTTCTATAAACTGATACAAGGATTTTGTTGGAAATCGTTTATATTCATCAAAAAAGTAACTCGTTCCAAAATACAGACGAATCACGCCGTCATCGTTGATTACGCCCGGATCGAAAGTAATAAGACCACGGAACGGTGTGCCGTCGGGATTTCTGACATCACCCAAATACTCGTATTTACCGGCAGGGCTATCGCTCACGGCAACGGAAATCGGACCTTCATATCCGTGTTTGCCGCGCCAACCACCGAGCGAATAATAAAGATAGTATCTTCCGTCGTTTCCTTTACAAACGTCAGGCGCAAAAAGGTATTGTTTTCTTTCGCTGTAATGAGGATCTTGTTTTGCCGAATATACCGTTCCATGACTTTTCCATGCGGACAAATCATTAACGGGCGCAGACCATATCTCATAGCCGAGTTCGCAGAACGTTTCTCCGCCTGCCCTGTCATGAGAACCAAATATATATACTCTGTCGCCGAAAACGTGTGGCTCTCCGTCTGCTATACATACGTTCATCGGCAAATATGGATTTTGTGATTGCATGTTTTTCTCCTTATTGTTGTTTTCGTCTTTCGGAAGCGCTGGCGCGTTTATCGACGAACAAATATCCCGTATTCCTCTTATAATATGCCAGTTAGCAAAATTGACAAACGCCATCGCGAAGTTATACGGAAAACTTCTGCCGGCAGACATCGTCATTGTGATAATCGAATTGCTCTCCATAATTCGTTTCAGAAAAAAAGCACCTTTTATTTTATTGTCGCGTTCTGCTCCTTCGGGAAGTTTTTTCGCTTTTTTCATATCCTTTCTCGCAACCGAAAGAACGGCGTAATTGAAAAGTTTGCCAAGTAGTGTTGCTCGCATATCGGTAAACCTACTTTCCAACGTTATCGATTTTACGGATGGCAGCGTTGGAATTTTCAAGCCGCTCATCTTTTCAAACGCCTCTTCGGATACTTCGTCAGTCGCGTGTTCGTACAAATCGAAGATTTCTTTATCATACGGCGACTGAACGTTTTCTCCGTCAATTTTTATTAATTCTGAAAGTTTAACGTTTTCACTGTCTGAGCAAAGTTGAATCTCGTACTCTCCACTTTCAAGCACATATTGCTTTTCTTTTATATTGTAATATGCAAGGTCGGATTTTTTAAAGGTGATTGTTATCTCTTTGCTTTCCCCTGCCGCAAGATAGACTTTCGTAAATCCGCGCAACTCTTTTTCGGGTTTATACACTTCCGTTTTAGGCGCTTTGACGTAAAGTTCAATGATTTCCGCGCCATATCTCTCTCCCATGTTGGTAATGATCGCCGTAACGGTTATTTCGCCGCCATTGTCTGCAATCTGCATATCGGAATAACTGAAAGTCGTGTAAGAAAGCCCGAACCCGAACGGAAAGGCAACCTGTTTTTTCGCTTTCTGATAGTATCTGTAACCTACAAAAACGCTTTCTTTATAAATTTCGATTTTCGTTTTAGAAAACTTATCGCCATAAGGAACGTCGGAATAACTTTTTGCCCACGTTTCAGCAAGTTTACCACACGGATTTTTTTCTCCGAACAAGAGTTTTCTTGTAGCCTCGCCGCCGCGCTGACCGGGAAGATACATATTAAGTATCGCGCTTACCTTTTCCGCAAATGGAAGTTCTACCGGCGATCCGCCATATAAAACAACCACGACTTTTTTACCTGCTTTTATAAGAGCGTCTATAAGCACAAGTTGATTTTTGGGCAGACACATATTTTCGCGATCACATCCTTCGCTTTCGGCGTAATCTGTAAGTCCGATAAAAGCAAGCGTGGTATCGTATTTTTCTGCGATTTTTACCGCCTCGTTAATCAATGTTTTGTCTGCCGCTACCTTATTTTCCTTATAGCCTTTATGGTACTCGTATTTCACGCCCGCGTTATCGAAAGCGTTTTTCGGAGTAGTCAGAAAGGTGGGATTTATCATCGAACTCCCCGATCCTTGATAACGCATTTTTTCAAACAACTCGCCGACTACAAAATATTCCTTATCGGCTGAAAGAGGCAATGTTCCATCGTTTTTCATTAAAACGGCGCAGTCTTCGGCAATTTCTTCGGCTAAAATGTCATGTGCGGCAAAATCAGCTTGCTCAGTTTTTCTTCCCACGTGTTTATAAACGAGTTTCAATACGTTTTCTACAGCTTTATCGAGCGTTTCTTCGTCAAGCTCGCCCGATTTTATCCCATCTATAATCCATTTGCGGCAGATTGCCGTATCTCCAGGCATTTCAAGGTCGAGCCCGGCTTTCAGCATTTCGATTCGGTCGTGAGTCGCGCCCCAGTCGGTCATGACGAGCCCGCCAAAACCCCATTCTTTTCTTAAAACGTCGTTTAAAAGCCATTTGTTCTGACAGCAGTACGTGCCATTAATCTTATTATAGGCACACATTACCGTTTCAGGTTTTGCCGTTTTTACCGCAATCTCAAACGCCTTTAAGTAGATTTCTCTCATTGCGCGTTCGTCGCATACACTATCGCCCATAAATCGATAGTTTTCGGCGTTATTCAGTGCAAAATGTTTAAGCGCAACACCTGCGCCCTTGCTTTGTATACCCTTGATTTCGGCCGCGCCCAACTTACCCGCAATCAGTGGATCGTCCGAAAAATACTCGAAGTTCCTGCCGGAAAGCGGATTTCTCTTGATATTCACTCCCGGACCTAAAACAACGTCTATGCCATAGTGGAGAGCCTCTTCGCCGATTGCTTCGCCTAATTTATAAAGGTTCTCTTCATTCCAGCCACATGCGGTAAGCACAGCCGTCGGAAAAGCCGTTGCGGGCTCGCTGCCGGCGACTCCATTATCGCCACCCTGTTGCTGGACCCTTAGTCCATGTGGACCGTCTGACATACGAATTTGTGGGACATCGAGCCTCGGCACGGGATTCGTAAACATAAAATCCGTGCCCGCTACCAAAGCCGCTTTTTCTTCCATTGTTAATTCCCGCAAAAGGTTAAAAATATCGTCCATCATGATACTCCTTTTCATCTTGCAGAAAAAATATAAAATATTATTTATTCTTTTGCTTTCATAATTGTGCGTTTTCGCGTTTAATTGTATTTACTTTTATTTTTGAGGCGCTTATGAAAATGGAAGGTATAAAGTATCTTTGCACTACGATAGGCAATCTTGCAAGAATTCCGATAAGAATTTAAAGAATAAAAACTCTTGCTAAAGGAGAAATTGTACGGCTCATTTTAACATGACTAAAACTTTTTTATTTGGTTCCTACAATATTTCAGAGGAGAAAATGAAAAAGTTTGATGAATTTTTGAATATTTTAGAAGAATCAAAAATTCACAAAATAATCGATGAAGAAACCTTAAAAGATGATTCAAGAGGTGGACGACCACCATATAATCCATATAAATTATTTGCGACGATAATTTATGCTAATAGTCCTTGCTTATAATATTCAAAAACTATTTAGAATTATTGAAGGTAAAACAAGAATGGATTATTGGGTTGTTCCAAATGATTTAAAACCAGAGATACCAAAAACTTTTAAAAAGAAGAAAAAGAAAACAAAAATATCCGGAAATGCAAAATTAAAAATGAATACTAATACAAAAGAAAAGGGAGCCGTTAAGCTTTTAGTTTCATAACAGCCCCTTTATTAACTAAAATATTTTAATTTGAATTAGTCATTAAAGAATCTTCTGACTAAATCTTTTGAATATTCACAAGTTTCTTCCATATCTCCGAAGGCCATAACTTCACCAGCGAAATATGTATTGTTCTTTCCTTGTAAAGCTTCAACTTTTTCATACCACCCATCAGCATAATCTTTGCTATTAACATGTGGGAAGTAATACCAGTCATCAATTCTTCTAGTTCCGGCAACTTTTAATCCAGAAACACCAAGATCTTTTAGTGTCGTATCTCTTGCTTCTTCAAATGGAACATCTTCACTACCTAAGTGATTTCTTAAAGTAAATGTAACAACTGGTTGTTCTTTAATATCACTATTATCCCATCTATGATAGAAAACCATTAAATGACCAACAGTTTCAGGAGTCATATTATCAAAATAGTAATACGAAATTTCTGGTGTTGGTTCAACATCAACTGCCATCGTGAAATATTCTTTATGAACAATCTTTGAGAATAATTCTTTTTCTTCTTCGCTTGGATCACCATATTTTGCAAACAATTCAAGAGGAGTACAAATAATTAATTTATCAAATTCTTCAACTTTGCCATTAACTGTAACAAAGACTTTATTATCTTTTCTTTCGACTTTGGTAACTTCACTATTAAGCAATGCAGGATGTTTTAAATGGTTATTAACACCTCTCCAAATACTTTCGGTTCCATCATACCATGTCCATAATTTACCAGTCTTTAAGAATTGTCTAACTGTGAAATAGTCTAAGTATTTAACAACATAAGCGGCTGGAATTTCATCAAAATAACCATATCCAAATGATGTGAATGGTCCTTTCCAAACAAGTTCAGCATCTTCGCAATGATTCAATTTTAAGAAATCCTTAAATGACATAGATAAGTCTTTTAAATTTGGGTTTGAACCTTTGACATACTTTAAACCAGCATTTGCAACATTTGGTTGATCTGGTTGTAAGCCGTCGTATTCACCTTTTGAAACACCTCTATGACCATTCAAATCATAGCCTTTATATTTCTTAGCCAATAATTTGCCAAGTTTTTTCATCTTCATAACTTTCTTTAAAAGAGCAAGTTTTGAAGATTTCATATCGCTACCATCAGTATTTTTGAAAACTCTCCCCATTTTTGGTCCAGTTTCATGAGTGGTACCACCAAAAATCTCACATTCATGAACTGCGTAATATGTATCGCAACCCATAACTGCACCCATTTCGAATGAACGTTCAACTTCTTTACCACTAGCATCGATAACTTTCATCATTGGGGATAAGCATTTTCCGCCAACCCTATTATCTCTTTCGTAGACGACATAATTTTCGTAGCCATTCTTCTCTAAGTACATAGCAGTACTCATACCAGCAGGTCCGCCACCGATAATACAAATTCTAACGTCTTTCTTATTCTGTTTTTTCATAAGTTTCCCTTCTTTACCAAAATAATACTCCCTGTTTTTGAATTTTCAAGATAATTCAGTAAAAAAATACCTAATTAAATATCAAGTATTGATAAAGTCGAAGGAAATTCATCAATGAAAAATAAATAACCTTGAAAAACCATATTTGATTTCTTATTTTCACAAATGGAAATTAATGGGGTTTTGATGATGAATTTAAAAAACCACTCACTTAGAGTGGTCGATAATTTATTTATTTGTCATTAATGACGCAACATATTTGACTTCTTCATCTACTTTAAGTCGAGGGAATAAATTCTCGCCTTTTGTTACCTTATTTCCATCAAGAGCATGTTCGTTACAAATGTTTTTGTAATCTTTTTGCTCATCACTTAAACCAAGTTGTTTATAAAGTTCTTTTGATTTTGTAACCAAAACTGGCTCAAGCAACTTCCCACCAACATATAATGTATAAATTAAATGTGACATGACACTTTCAAGATTCTCTTTCTTAGATTCGTCTTTTGCTAAATTCCATGGGGCTGTTTCTTCGATGTATTTATTTGCTTTATCTAAAAGTTCCATAACTTTTATATAAGCTTCCGTAATTTTTAAGTCATCGAGCAATTTTTCGTTTTGATCAATTGTTTCTTTGATTAAATCTTCTAATTCTTTATCTTGTTCATTTACACAACTTCTAAATACTGGGACAACACCATCAAAATATTTAGCAACCATGGCAACACTTCTACTTAATAAATTACCAAGATTATTAACTAAATCCATATTGATTCTGTCAATAAATTGTTCTGGGGTAAATGTTCCATTTTCCCCAAAAATAATTTCTCTAACAAGATAATATCTAACAGCGTCTACACTATATCTTTCAATTAATGGATATGGCGAAACAACATTTCCTTTTGATTTAGACATTTTGCCATCTTTCATCATAATTAATCCATGAACAAACACTCTATCAGGAAGTCTTAAATTCATTGAGGCTAAGAATTCAGGCCAGTATATAGTATGAAAACGAGTAATATCAGCGCCAATAACGTGAATTACTTCACTATCTTCACTTTCCCAATATTTCTTATATAACTCATCATGATCTGTTCCATAACCAAGTGCAGTTAAATAATTAAATAAGGCATCTACCCAAACATATGAAACATGTTTTGAATCTTCTAAAAGAGGAACACCCCATTTAAAAGTCGTTCTTGTTACACATAAATCGGTTAATCCAGGTTTAATAAATGTATTAATCATTTCGTTTTTTCTGCTTACTGGAGTAACGGATTCATCTTTTTCAAACCAATCATTAACAACATTGAGATATTTTTGAGTTTTGAAAAAATAACATTTTTCTGTTTCTTTCTGAACAGGTCTACCACAATCAGGGCAAACATGATTTTCTCCTACTTGTGTATCAGTCCAAAAAGATTCGCATGGTGTACAATACCATCCTTCATATTGACCTAAATAAACGTCATCATTTTGAATCATATGAGAGAAAACCTTTTGAATTACTTTCCAATGTCTTTCTTCAGTAGTTCTAATAAAGTCATCATTAGAAATTTCCATCGTTTTCCATAAATGTTTAAATTGATCGCTAATTTTATCAACATATTCTTGAGGAGTAACTCCAGCTTCTTGAGCCTTCTTTTCAATTTTTACTCCATGTTCATCTGTTCCGGTTAAAAAATAGCATTCATATCCACGCATTCTTTTATTTCTTGCAAAAACATCACACATAGTTGTGCAATAAGCATGTCCAATATGAGCATTCCCACTTGGATAATAAATAGGTGTAGTAATATAAAATCTTTTTTTCATATCGTTTCTCCTTTTGAATGCTTAATCATTATAACAAAAAACAATCCTCTCGGATTGTTTAATTTGTCTAATTTCAACTATTTCTTAGCGTTCTTATCTTCTAAATGATATTTCTTATTGAACTTGTCGATTCTACCATCAGCTTGAGTGAATCTTTGTTTGCCAGTATAGAATGGATGGCAATTGTTACAAGTATCAACACGAATTTCGTCTAAAGTTGATTCTGTTTCAAATGTATTACCGCAAGAGATGCAAGTAACTTTACATTTGTGATACTTTGGGTGAATGTTTTGCTTCATTTTGAATACTCCTTCCGCCTTGATTTACTTAACTTCAATCAAAGAAAGCATACGTGCAATTAATATATTAGAAAACTCAATTAAAATCAACTAAAATCGAGCTTTTTTCTATTTTTTATCTAATAAAGAACCATATATTTCTTTTAAAGATGCGCCAATTTTACTAATTTCTCTTTCTTCGACAACTTTATAACCATTATTAGTTAATTTTTTTGTATCCATATTGCATATCTTATTAATTAATTCAATAAATTCATTGTTATTTTTACCTTTAAAACAATTCACTTCATTAGTTAGCCAATCTTTATATACATCAATGTCTCTAATTAAAAGAGGTGAATGACTGGCTAAAGCTTCCAAAGCAACAATTCCTTCTGTCTCTAAAAGCGATGGGAAAAACGTTACATTACAAGCTAAAAATGCACCTTTTATTACATCATTATCAATATAACCAGGCATGATCATATTGCTTGGTAAATGTTTCATTGCACGAACATTTTTAATTGGCAAAAGGATTTCCTTTAATCCTCCAAACCAAACGAAAGTAACATCCTTCATTCTTTTTGCACACTCAATAAAATCAAAAAATCCTTTTCTTTCAAATGGAATTCCAACACCAATTACAATTTTATTGTCCTTAGACAACTTAAAATAATCATAGAATTTTTTTATCTTTTCTTGACTATATTTATAATCTTCAAGATCTATTCCATTTGATAAAGGAACAACCTTACAAGTTACACCTTCATAATTTCTAATAACATCACTAGAAAACTTAGTTGGCGAAATCATAAAATCAGCATTACGATACATCTTCATGATATGTCTTGATGTATAAATATTTGCAAGTTTCCAGCATCTAAAAGATCCTTCCATATCTTCAACAATACTATGACCATGAACAATTACAGGGATGTTTTTCTTTTTACATTTCTTTAATACTTTATATGACTTAGCCCAATAAGTATTTATATGGGCAATATCGTAAGTATCGTTTGGATCTAAGGTATATTCAACACCATTACTTTCTAAAGCTTTCATTTGTAATTTAAGAGCTCTGCCGATACCGCTTTTTGTAATCAAATTATAATTTTCGTAATATAACAAAACTTTCATATCTTCGTTCCTCGTTCTTTTAATATTTTAACATTTAAAAAATACATCTTTAATATTTTTATATATTAGAAATTAATGTTGATGATAGAAAAATAGTAAAAGTAAAAAGTTCCATCATCTTGGAAAAAGGTTGGATATAATTTCAAGCTTTTTTAGTTTTCGAATTTTTTCTGCATTTCATTAAATACTTGTTTTATTCCTTACTTTATCTACTAAAACAACTAAACTGCAAATTTTTTAATAAAAATAAGTCGAAATTTAATGGTTTTTATGAAAATGTAAAGCAAAGTTTACAAAAATCAATTCTTTTTAC
>CAVEUG010000011.1:10148-12882 GCA_963618895.1 Slackia isoflavoniconvertens
TCTTTTTACTATGAAAAAATCATTTTTATAATAGAATTATTTTCGTGGAGGAAAAAGAATAATGTTAAGTAAAAAATTAGCAAAAGATATTCTTAATACCTGCTTAGCTACTGGTGGCGATTTTGCAGAAATATTCTACGAAGAACACTATAGTTCATCTATCTCTCTTGAAGGAGATAAAGTAGATTCTGCTGGCGATGCTTTAGTTACTGGTGTTGGAATTCGTATTCTTAAAGAATTAAGAAGTGTATATGGACACACTAACGATTTGTCCAAGAAAAATTTACTTCAATTAGCAAGTAATTTATCAAAATCATTTGAAGGGAAACAAGTTAGGACTGTTGAAAATTTAAAATCTAAAAAATTTAAATTAGTTAATCAGCCAATTGAAAGTTATAAAGATTTAGACAAAAAAGAAGTCATTTCAGCGCTTAAAAAATGTGAAAAAATCATTTCTGAATATGATAAACGTATTGTCCGTGTTGTAACTGGATTTATGTCTGATTGGCAAGATGTTACCATTTTTAATAGTAATGGTTATGTCTTTAAGGATCATAGAGAACATGGAAGATTATTCCTTCAATCTGTAGCAAGTGAAAATGGCAAGATTGAAACAAGATTTGATGGACCAGGAACCCAGAAAGGTTGGGAATTCTTTACAAAAGATATTAATCTTGAAGAATTATCAAAGAATCATGCAAAAAAATTAATTTTAATGCTTGGTGCTAAAGAATGTCCAAGTGGTACATTCCCTGTTATTATTGGAAATGGTTGGGGTGGTGTTATTTTCCACGAAGCTTGTGGGCATCAATTAGAAGCATCTTCAGTTGCTAAAAAATTAAGCGTCTTTAGCAATGCTTATAATACCCAAATTGCTAATCCAATTGTTAGTGCTTATGATGACGGAACTATGCCTAATGAATGGGGTAGCAATAACATTGATGATGAAGGTCAACCATGTCAAAAGAATTTATTAATCGATCATGGTATTTTAAAAGGATATTTAATCGATCCATTTAATTGTAGAAGAATGGAAGGTTTCAAACCAAATGGTTGTTCACGTAGACAATCATATAAATTTGAACCAACAAGCCGTATGACTAACACTTATATTGCAGCCGGCGATTCAACTCCTGAAGAAATCATTAAAAATACAAAACTTGCAATCTATGCGGTTTCTTTCAATGGGGGTTCAGTTAATCCCGCTACTGGAGAATTTAATTTTGGTTGTAGCGAAGCATATCTTGTTAGAGATGGGCAAATTGTCATGCCACTTAGAGGTGCAACTTTAATTGGTAAAGCAACTGAAATCTTAAAACATATTGATATGGTTGGAAATGATGTTGGTTTAGGACAAGGAAATTGTGGTGCTTCTAGTGGAAGTATTCCAGTAAATGTTGGACAACCAACAATAAGAATTGATGAAATCGTTGTTGGAGGAAGAGGAGGAAGTATTGATGAACTTAAATAAATTTTTTGCACAAGCAAAAGCAGAAGGAATAGAAGTTTCTGAAATATCCTTTTCAAAAACTGCTTCAAAATCCTTTTCATTATTTCATAAAGAATTAGATAACTACTCAATTAGTAATCAATCTACATTAAAAGCTCGTGGTATATATAAGGATAAGTTAGGAACTGTTAGAACCGAAGATATTACTGATGCTTCAATTCCTTATTTAATTTCAACTATTAAATCAACTGCATCAGTTATTGAAAAAGTTGAAGAACCAATTATCTTTAAAGGAAGCAAAAAATATCATAAGAAAAATATGTTTAATAAGGAATTAAGTGAAGTTTCAGTTGATAAAAAACTTGAAATTTTACATCAACTTGAAGATCTTGCATATGCTTATGATAAGAGAATTACAGAAGTTGAAGTTTCATATTCTGAAAACGAAAGTGAGTCACTTTTAGCCAATACTTATGGTTTGAAATTAAAAAGCCATAATAACTATTTTTACTATTATTTATCAGTAGTTGCCAAAGATGGTGATGAAATTAAATCAGATGGCGATATCTTCTTAGATTCAGATTTTAATAAATTTGAGCCAAAAGCATTTGTTAAAAAGATTTGTGATAAAGTTTTAAGTAAATTCCATGGCAAGTCAATTAAGAGTAAAGCTTATAAAGCGGTCTTAAGTCCAGAAGTTGTTTCACAATTTGTTAATGCTTTAGTTTCGACATCTTGTAGTGCTGAAAACGTTCAAAAGAAATCATCGTTGTTTGTAGATAAATTAGGAACTGAAATTCTTTCAAAGAAAGTTACAATTGAGGAAAGGCCATTAGAGAAAAACTGTTTCTTTACTTATTTTGATAATGAAGGCGTTGCTACTTACAACAAGAAAATATTTAATAAAGGCGTTTTAAAAACATATCTATATAATCTTGAAACAGCAAAGAAAGATGGTGTTGAATCAACTGGAAATGGATATGGTGGCGGTTCAAAAATTGGTGTTGATGTTGTAAATCTTTATTTAAGACCTGGAAAATTATCTGAAGAAGATTTATTTAAAAAGATTAAAAAAGGTGTTTATATTACATCAATTACTGGTTTACATGCTGGTTTAGATCCTCAATCTGGTGATTTTTCATTACAAGCTGAAGGCTACATTGTTGAAGACGGCAAAGCAACTTCTCCACTTTCATTAATTACAGTTGGAGGCAATTTGGTTAGTGTATTAAAAGATGTAATTGCAGTTGGAAATAATCCAGAACTCCAATTAATTGGAACAAC
>CAVEUG010000011.1:13001-24094 GCA_963618895.1 Slackia isoflavoniconvertens
TGGGTTTTGATAGAGTTTTTATTATCAAGAGTGAAAAAATAAGCACTCAATCGAGTGCTTATTTAACGTTTAATTTTCTCTTGGTTTTTTAAGGATATAAAGTATACCAATTGTCTTTGGCCCACAATGTGAACAAACTGTACATCCGGCAGTTGTTATATGGATATTTTCTTTAGGAAAGAATGGAGAAATTTTATCATAAATGTATTTATCATAACCATCAATTCTCCCTGAATGAGTAATAAATAAACAATCTGTATCAATGTTTGGAAGATCTTCCATAAACTCATCAATTTGAGCATCGACTGCTTTTGGATATGGCCCTCTAACTTTTTTATAAACAACTAATTTCCCATCAATCATCTTTGCAACTGGGTGAATATGTAATGCATGAGCAACAAGCATAGTCATTCCGCTGCATCTTCCGCCTTTAAATAAATATGTTAAGGTATCAATGCAGAATTTCGCACTAACTAAAGGAACAAATTTGTTTACCTCATCAAAAATCTCAGAAACTGATTTACCTTCATTTCTATATTTAACCATTTTCATAACAAGTAAACCTGTACCAGTAGAAAGAGATCCGCTATCTACAACTTTAATTCTTCCTTCAGGAAATTCTTGGCTAGCAATTAATGCATTTTGATAAGTAGAAGATAATTTAGAACCAATTCCAGTAAAAATGATATCTTTGCCACTTTCGATAATTGGTTTAAAAGCTTCTATAAATTCAGCAACATTTAATGCACCTGTTTTTGGTGTAGTTCCGCCATTTGATTCAACTTTTTTATATAATTCTTCACTATTAATGTCGATTCCATCTTTATAATCATGTAAATCATCTTTAAATGCGACATGTAATGGCAAAACAATTAAATCATTTTCTTTTACAAGTTCAGGGGTTAAATCCACTGTACTATCAACAACTATTTGAACTTTATTCATAATTCACCTCACTTTTATATTATATATAATTGTATCGAGAAAATGTAATAAATCAGTAAATTTGTATAAACAAGTTATTTGATTTTTGATAAAATGTTTCAGAGGTAAAAAAATATGAAAGACAAAAAGTTTGAAAAGACTACAAAAGGCCTTTGGAAAGAATTTAAAACATTCATAACAAGAGGAAATGTTTTAGATATGGCTGTTGGTGTCATTATGGGTTCTGCTTTTGGCGCTATCGTTACTGCTCTTGTTAATATTTTATTAAGTGTTTGTACTTGGGCTGTCCCAGGTGGTATTAAAGGTTTAGTTACAATTTTACCAGCTGTTAATAGTGCTCAAGCTGGTGTTGATGGGATTGGACAAACATTTACAGCTGCTCAATTATCCGATATGACCGTTGCTTATGCAAAAAGCATGGGAGCAACTATCACAGTAAATGATGCTTCATTTGCAACATGGCAAACCAACTTACTCTCAAAGTACACATTACATGGAACAAATTATTATTATAATGGATCAGCGATCATTGATTGGGGAACATTTATCAACGCGATTATTTCATTCTTAATTATCGCTCTTGTTTTATTCCTTATTGTTAAAATTGTTTCTATTTTAAAAGCAAAGAATGATGAATTCAAAGCCAAAGAACTTGAAGCTTATTATCAAAGACATCCAGAAGAAAGACCAGTTCCACCAGAACCAGGAAAACCAGTCGATTCTCCAGAAGTTGCTTTATTAAAAGAAATTAGAGATTCATTAAAGAATACTCCTCAAGTTAAATAAAATAAATTATTAAAAACCGATGTGAAAATCGGTTTTTATTTTTTGTTAATTACAACTAAGTCAGGTTTTTTAATTATAACTTTAGTATCTGCCGGAACACTTTCGGTTAAAAATACATTAGAACCAATCACAACATTATCACCGATGACGCATTCTCCACCAAGTATGGAAGCGCCACTATAAATAATGACATTATTGCCAATGGTAGGGTGTCTTTTTGTGTCTTTTAATTTGTGACCACCAGTTAATGATAATGCACCTAATGTCACGCCTTGATATATACGAACATTAGATCCAATAACTGTGGTTTCGCCAATTACTATACCAGTTCCATGATCAATCATAAATGATTCGCCAATTTTTGCTCCTGGATGAATATCGACCCCAGTTAAAAAGTGTGCTTCTTCGCTTATAATTCTTGCTACTATAGGTAAATCTAATTCATAAATAATATGAGCAATTCTATGATAAAAAATAGCAGTAAATCCAGGATAAGTGCTTATAATTTCAGTTAAAGAATCAGCAGCTGGATCCCCATCAAAAATAGCTTGAACATCTTTATCATATACTTCTTTTAATTTATTAATATTTGAGAAAAATTGATTGGTTTTGTCTTTAGAAACATATTTAGAAAAATAGTATTTTGCTTTATCTTCTTCTTTTTTAATGTTTGTAAATTTTCCATAAAGCCCTGGATAAAATACACATTTTAAATGTTCAACAAATAAAAGAATTCCTTTTTTATTAGGATATTTAATTCTTTCTAATTCCATGAATATCTTTCTCCAGTATCTGGCATAATTACAACAATTGTTTTGTCATGCAAATTTTCGTTTTTAATATAGGAAATTGCCCCAAATAATGATGCTCCACTAGAAATTCCCACTAAAACTCCTTCTTGTTTTGTAATGTTTCTTGCGGTCTTTATTGCATCTTCGTCTTTAATATCTATAACTCCATCAACAAATTCTTTTTTATAATTATCAGGAATAAAATTAGCTCCAATTCCTTGAATTTTATGAGGTCCTGCATAACCTTTATTAATTAGCGGAGAAGAAGCTGGTTCAATACCAATAATTTTAGTTTTAAATTTGTTGGTTTTAACATATTTCCCAATTCCCGAAATTGTTCCTCCAGTCCCAATGCCAGCAAAAATATAATCAACAACTTTTAAATCATTAAAAATTTCAGGAGCAGTTGTTTTATAGTGTGCATTTATATTTGCTTCATTATAAAATTGCCCTGCAATAATAGAGTTTTTTATCTCGCTATGTAACTCATTTGCTTTATCAACAGCCTCTTTCATTCCGCCATCAACAAGAATAAGCTCAGCATTATATGCTTTCATCAAATCTTTTCTTTGCTGACTCATTGAATTTGGCATTACAATAATAACTTTATTACCAAAATAATTTCCTAAACTAGATAAACCTATACCAGTATTACCACTAGTAGGTTCAATAATTACTGTATCTTTATTTAAAAAACCTTTATTTATGTAATCTTGATACATTGATAAAGCAACTCTATCTTTTACAGAACCGGCTGGATTCTGTTTTTCTAATTTTGCATATATTTTGCACTTAATCCCGTATACCTCTTCAATTTTATGCAACCTTAAAAGTGGGGTATTACCTACCATCTCAATAATAGAATCATAAATCATAACTATTTTGCTTCTACCTTCTCTTTTTTGCTCTCTAATAAATCTTTAGCTTTTTCTAATAATTCTTTTTCGTTTTCTCTACTAATTAATGTCTCTTTTTCTAAAGCTTTTTTAACATACTTTAATTGTTGTTGAACTTCAGTATCGGCTTTTTCAATAATACCATAATATAAAATAGCCGTTCTAATAGTGAGGGTTGAGTAATTACGTTTTAAATAATCTTTTTCTTTTGAATCAAATGATTCATATAATTCTAGAGCTACAACTTCTTTGTCTTGGAACATTAATATATTCAATTTACAAGTTTTTGCTTTACATAATGTTTCAGTTGAAACCTTTGTCTTATTTTCGATAATTGTATCTAATAAAGGAATAGCAGCATCATAATTTTCAGCCATTATGTAATGTCTAACAGTTGATAAATTAACTAAAGCTGTAAAATCAGTAATTGAATCAAAAACTTTATAATTTTCATTCTTAACACCTAGAAATTCATCGCCTTCAATTTTTAAAAGTTCATTGTATGCTTCAATGTTAACTTTCTTACTTAAACAAACTAGTCTATAACCATCAGTAATTGAATCAAGTTTGGCTGGAAAATAGTCATATATGAATAACATACCACCAACAGTAACTAAAATGAGTTGGAAGTATTTAAAAAACATAAATGGATTTTGTTGTCCTTTAACTTTGTCTTGAATTAAACTATAAGCTAAAACAAGTAAGGCAACTTCAATAGCATAGAAAAATAATGGAGCCCAAACAAATGGAATTGGATTTGATTTTTCGTTTTCAGGAACAACTAAAGTTTCGCCTGTTAATCCATCAAATGCTTTTGGAAATTTAAATTTAACTTTGTATTTTTTACTTTCTTCATCGTAAGCTTTATAAAAACAAAAACCTAAAACATTAAAACTAATAATTTTATATTTTCCAATTTTTGCACCAAGAACATGGCCAACTTCAAATAAAACAACTTGAACGATAACAGCAATTAATAATGATAATATTAAAAATCCTGTTATTTGCATTCCATTAATTGAAGAAACTCCTTTTAAAGAAGGACTAATAACAGCAAACCCAATAATGGCAGCTACCGCAATCATCAGCACATAAACAATTAAACTAACTACATCTTCCTTTGACATATAATTCTCCTTTTACTTTATATAATATTTTAAGAAATTTAATTTATTTCTTTCTTTTTCAATACAAAAATCAATAATTTCCCTTATTTTCTATTTTCATATAATTTTCATATAAAACTTTACATTCATTTCTATCAAGTTCTTTAATGAATTTCTTTTTTTCTTCTTCTGTTAATTTATAAAATTTAGAGTCTCTAAAACCAATTTCTTCAGTGTCGATAATGTTACATCCATAATAAACACAATCGATATTAGCCCAAAGAATCGCTCCTAAACACATTGGGCAAGGTTCTCCGGTTGTGTATAAAGTTGCCCCTGTTAAATCAAAATTCTTAATATTTTTGCAAGCATCTCTTATAGCTTCAATTTCGCCATGACAAGTAGGGTCTTGATTTTTTAAAACAGTGTTGTGACCTCTTCCAATTACTTCTCCATCTTTTACAATTACAGATCCAAAAGGCCCGCCTTCACCATTTGTGATGCCTTTATAAGCTTCCTCTATGGCCATCTGCATAAATTTATCCATATAAATCTCCTTATGGTTAACCAACCAACGTGAATTAATATAAGCAAGATCTACTTACATATATTATCACCAATATTTTTTTAATTAAAGTTTATAACTATTCAATACTATTTTGATATTTCCTAATTATAGTTTTTAAAACATCTTCATTAAAACAATAAGAAATTCTTTTTACTGCTTCGTTAATGCTGTATTCTCCTTTCGAAAAATAATAAACACATTGTTCAGCTAAACCTTTTGAAAAAAATCTACACATATCTTTTTTATCATCAATCCTTAAGTTATAACGTTCTAAAATCTTATTTAAAGAATTTGAAATATAAGCACTTATAAAATTATTTAAAATATCATTTGCATTGCTTTTTGCAATTATTAAATTAAAACTTTGATCTGAAAAAAGAAATGTAAAAATATTTCTAATAATTGAATTTAAATCATTTTCGTACGCATCTTGAATCTTTTGGTAACAATAAATTGAATAAATAACATCATAAATATTTTTAAAATGAAGAGCAAATTTTATAAACATCAATTTCATCAAATTCATATTTATCTAACAAATTTTTAAATGTATTTTGAATGTCTTTTTCAGTATTTGCCATAACCATTCCTTTCTAATTTTCCTTTTTTCTATAGAATACTTTTTCAAATAACTTATATAAACCAAACGTTAAAACAATCATCACTGCAAGCATAATTCCATCAATTGTTACTATATGAGTAAATGAAGTCTCTTTATAAAGTTTTACTATATTCCATGGAGAAACATAACTTAATAAGAAGATCATTGCTGTTCCAATAATTGATAAAACAAATATTGTGAGTCTAAATTTATCAAATGGATATGAAACTCTAAACAGCGAAATAACTGATCCTCCAGCCATAAAATACACAGCAAATGTTACAACTTCATTTTTGTCAAAACCAACATCCATAAATTTGGCTAATATAAATAAAATCATGACTTCAATAGCCATAATTACACCATTAATAGCAGCAGCCTTGAAAATATTTAGCAAAAAACTACCTTTAACAATTTCTTCATTATTCTTCTCAAGTGCAAGGAAGAATGCAGCGACACCAATACAAATAACATCCCAACCATAGAAATGAGCTGGTTGAAATGGATATGTAACACTAATTGTTGCAGCAGTAATTAAGAAGAAGATATTAATCAAAATTGCATATAAAGTTTTAATTAAAAACAAACTACAAGTTCTTTGTAAATTATTAATGACTCTTCTACCTTGAGCAATAACATCTGGTAACGATCCAAAATCGTTATTATATAAGATAATATTTGCTAAATCTTTTGCCGCACTATTTGCACATCCAACGGTAATGCCGACATTACTTGCTTTAAGTGCTAATAAATCATTAACTCCATCACCAAACATTCCAACAACATGTTTTTCTTCTTTTAAAGCTGTAACAATAATTTCTTTTTGTTCGGGAGTAACTCTGCCAAAAATATTGTATTCAAAAGCTGCCTCCTTAACTTCTTCCTTTGATAAACCTTCTAAGGAAATATATTTATCACTATTCAATATACCAACCTTTTTAGCAACTTCCTGAACTGTTAAAGGATTATCACCACTTATAACTTTAATATTAACTCCTTTATTTATAAACCAACCAATAATATCTGCAGCATTTTCTCTAATTCTATCTTGAATTAAAATTAATGCAATTGGAGTCATACCATCAGGGGACTTATTATTTTTAATTGGTTTTTTAGATAAACCAACTACCAAAACACGATAACTTTTACCACTATATTCATCAACTAATTTTTTAACCTCTTCATTTTCATCTACGATTGGAACATACCCATAAGCTCCTATAGTAATCGTCCCAACATCTTCTAAAGTTGCGGCAGAATATTTATTGTAAGTCGAAAATTGTAATGAACTAATCTTACTAAATACATTTGTGACTCCATAATGTTCAACCATGGCTTTCGCTGTGAAATTACTATCACCAACCGCATTTAAATAACTTGAAATAACTGCATTCAATCTATCAATTTTATAAGGAGACTCTTTTAAAATAACTGTATCATAAACCGACATATTACCATCAGTAATAGTCCCAGTTTTATCTAAGCATAAAATATCACACCTAGCTAAGGTTTCTATTGAATACATATCTTGAACCAAAACTTTTTTACTGCTTAAATCAATTACGCCGACTGTTAAAGTAGTAGATATTAAAAGATACATACCTGATGGAATCATAGAAATCAATGCTCCGGCTATTGGAGCAATTTCTCTTTTGAATGATTCATAATCCGAAAAAACATTATCAACCAAGCCTTTAGAAAGAATGGTTGATAATCCAACAAAAATAACAACACCCGAAATAATTTTAAACAATCTATTTAATTGCAAAAACATTTGAGATTTTGGTGCTTTATAATCTTTTGTTTTAGCTTGAATCTTATTTGCATAATTTTCTTTTCCAACAGCCACAACTTTTGCAAAAACTGAACCACTTAAAATGTATGAACCACTCATAAGCTCAGCACCTGCAACTTTCTTGATTGGCAGGGATTCTCCGGTTAGAATAGATTCATCAACAGAAACATCTCCACTTAAAATAAATGAATCACAAGGCACTTGGTCACCCTCTTTTAAATGTAAAATATCATCCAAAACTATTTTATCTATATCTACACTCTGTATCTTAGAACTTCTAACACATTCAACTTTTTTAGTGTCGATAATAGTTAATCGATCTCTTTTATATTTTGATCTTAAATCTTGAACCAATCCAATTGCAGTATTTGTAATAACAACAACCATAAAGAAACAATTAGTCCATTGTTTTTGAAAATCTGCAACCAATAAAAAGATTCCGATACCGAGCAATAAGATGTTATAAAAAGTAAAAACATTACTTAATATAATTAATAAATACTGCTTTTTAGTATCATCTTTAACTTTATTATTTAAATGTTGTTGGTTTCTTATTTGAACTTGATCAAAATTTAATCCATCTTCAAAAGTAGGAAAAAATCTTTCAACTTCTTTTTTTGTTTCTCTTTTTTTCATTATTCACTCCTTAATGCGATTACTGGGTCTTTTTTAGCAGCAATTCTCGATGGAATTAATCCGCTAATCAAGGTTAATAAAATAGAGATGACAATAAGAAGAATAACGTGATATATACTTAATTTCGCAATTTCTCCTAGATTATAATCACTATAAACATTGTTTAAAATATAGTTTGCTGGTAAACAAATTAAATATGCTATAGAGCACCCAATCACACCACTAACTCCCCCAATAATTGAAGATTCAGCTTGGAAAAGACGACTAACATCCTTTTTACGTGCACCTACAGCTCTCAAAATACCAATTTCCTTAGTTCGCTCAATTACAGATGTATACGTAATAATTCCAGTCATGACGCAACTAACAAGTAATGAGATTGATGCAAAAATAATTAATACAACTGAAATAATTGTGATCATTTGACCAATTCCACCAGTAATATCGCTCGCTATGTCTGAATAATAAATTTGCTCTTTTTCACTATTTGCGTGATAATCACCTTCACCAATAACATTGTATTCATCCAAAGCTTCTTTTAATTTAGATTTGCTACTTAAATCCTTAGGGAAAATAACAATATTACTTATTGTACTATATGAATATGCATAAGCATAAATTCCTATAGCCTTCTTTATTGCACTTGTTAAATCTCCTTTTTGATAATCTTCAAGCATGCTTTTCATATATTCACTCATGAAATTTACATCACTAATTCCGTTTTCTAAAAGTTCGCTTGGTATCATATCGCAACCAAATCCCTCGGCTGCTCTTAAATAATAATTAATATTTGTATAGGCTTTTGAAACATCAGTTGCGCCATAAAAAGCAAAATATTTATTATACAAAGTGGCGAGACTAGTTGTTGACAAAGCGGATTCAGAAGAAATTTCTCCAAATTCTTTTATAAAACTTGCAAAGTTACCAACACCAAAACCATTAACATTTCTAACAACAATATTTTTTTCAAATTCATGAACAATTTGGACATTATTTTTAATATCATCATTCAAAGCTACAATTTCGTCTTGCAAAGAACTTAAATAACATAAACCAACAGTCATTAATGGAATTGTAGTTGTCTTTTTAGGTCTTAAAATACCAACAATTTTTAATTCAATTCCAGTATCTTGGTCTTTATATAGCTCGTTTAAATCATTAACTACATAATTTTGCATTGTTAAAGTATTTCCTTCGCCATCATCAATTGAATAAATCTTATCTTTCTTATAATAATCATTAAAAGAAAAAACTTTATATTTTTTAGATTTAATCGTATCCCATTCAATCGGTTTAACTTTTGTCTCTTGATCTTTTAATAAAACATTATTTTCTTCATCAACAGAATTATAAAAACCCAAAGCTTTAAGCGTAGAAAAATTAATTCTATTGCAGTTATCAACAACTAAAACCAATTCATTGCTATTCTGTGGATATGTTCCCTCAATAACTTCATATGACTCAGTAATATATTTTTCTTCTCCATATAAAGGATGAAAATAATTAGTTGGTAAACCTGTAAATTGAGATAATGTTGAACTAATATAATTTGAAGTATTGTAGTTTACTTTAGCAACTCCACCATCAGTTTTTTGATCAATTGATTGAGGGAATTCTGTAATCAAATTAAAAGAATAATAATTACTATAATTAATTAAATAATCATTGATTAAACCATCTTCATTTTTAAGTTTATCTAAAAATTTAATATATTTTTGATTAAAAATGTTGTATTTATATGTTGCTGTTTTAGTTGGGGAAATATAAGGATAAATTTCATTAGTATCTGGATATTTTGTAGTTTCATTTTTCTCTGATTCTTCTTCAATTTGACTACCTGTAATTGTGTAAGAAGGTACATTTACTGGAGTTTGAGAAGCTGTTTCACTTTCAATTCTACCTACATAACTAGAAAATCCATTTGATAAAGCTAAAACAAGAGCAACACCAATAATACCAAAAGATGCTGCAACGGATGTTAAAACTGTTCTGCCTTTTTTTGTAAATAAACTCTTAATAGAGATTTTTAAAGCAGTAAAGAAAGACATTGAGGTTTTTTTCTTTTCTTTTTTCTTGTTTTTATTAGGTGGTGTTGGAATAAATTTAGAAGGCGCAGTATCTTCTAAAACTTCTCCATCTTTCATTTTTATAATACGATTAGCATATTTATTTGCTAACTCTTCATTATGAGTAACCATAATAACAAGATGTTCTTTTGAAACTTCTTTAATAATATTCATAACTTGAACACTTGTTTTTGAATCTAACGCACCAGTTGGCTCATCTGCTAAAATAACTTCTGGATCAGTAATTAAAGCACGAGCAATTGCAACTCTTTGCATTTGTCCGCCACTTAATTGGTTTGGTTTCTTATTATAAATACTTTCTAATCCGACTTTTTTAAGAGCTTCAATTGCTCTAGCTTTTCTTTCTTTTCTTGAAACACCATCAAGTGTTAAAGAAAGTTCAACATTTTCCAAAATTGATAAATGAGGAATTAAATTATAGTTTTGAAAGACAAAACCGATTCTTTTATTTCTATAATTATCCCAATCCTTGCTTTTATATAATTTTGTAGATTTACCATCAATATATAAATTACCTTCAGTGTATTGGTCTAATCCACCAATAATATTTAATAAAGTTGTTTTTCCACATCCAGAAGGCCCTAGAATACAACAAAATTGTCTTTTTGGAAAATTTAAAGATATATTTTTAAGGGCACGAAATGGCTTTTTATCAATAATATAGTCTTTTGATATATTTTTAAGTCTTAACATAATTCGTTCCTCCTTATTTTCTTCATTATTATATATTTAAATTATATTTTTGACACTGTAAAATTACAAACAAAAACCATCACACAATTTAATCAATCTTAAGGCTGCTACATTCCTGTCCTGACCTGGTTCGAAAGTTAAACTCATGATGGCTTTATTATTATAACAAAATATTATTTATTTTCTATT
>CAVEUG010000012.1:0-16288 GCA_963618895.1 Slackia isoflavoniconvertens
AGGTCGCTCAAATTAATTACAATAATTTATTTTTGATATAAACGTAATATTCGCCATATGGAAAGTTTTCAAGACTTAGACATTTATAATTTAATGTAGCATATAGTCTTTGCGCTTTTCTATTATTCTTATCAACTAAGAAAATAATAACGTAACCTTCAAATTTTTCTTCTAATAATTCAAATAATTTTGTCGCTATCCCTTGGTGTTGATAGTTTGGATCAACCATCAATCTGCAAAATCCAATAAATCTTCCTTGATATATATCAAGATCATATTTATGGAGGTAATCTTTTGGAAAACCATTAAAGCATTCTTGAAAATATTCTTCTTCTCTTTCACAAGCAATATAACCAACGACTTCATCGCCATCTAAAGCAACTAACGTACTATCTTTCTTTCTTAGATCATCAAGAATTATATCCATGTTTGGATAATCTTCGCTTTGATAGATATCTAAATTATTTTCTTTAAATTGTTCACGAACCTTTTTAAGTAAATTCATTACTCCATATAGAAAATCTGGATTACCTTTAACGTATTTAATCATAAGATTAGCCCTCTTTTGAAATTTTATCTAAGTGTCGCTTTATTCCTACTTTAATATCATCTCTTGATAAACTAACATCAATTACAGCTTCAATAAAACCAACTTTATCCCCACAATCATATCTTTTTCCAATAAAATCATAAAAATAAACAGGTTCGTCTTTCATTAAATTTGATATAGCATCCGTTAATTGAACTTCGCCACCTTTTCCTTTTGGAGTGGTTTCAATTTTTTCAAAAATTCTATAATTGAAAACCCATTTACCAAGCGAAGCTAAATCACTAGTTGCTTCTTCTGGTTTTGGTTTTTCAACAATGCCTTTAAGTTTATAAGTTCTATCATCGCTTTTTTCTAAAACATCCATACAACCATATTTAGAAATTTGTGAATGTTCAACAAGTTGGCCACCAACAATTGTATGTCCACCGAATTTTAAAAATGCATCAACCATTTGTTTAACTGGTGGTTCGTTTTTGTATGTGCAAATATCATCTCCACAACAAACCACAAAATTATTTTTCCCAACTACTTCTTTAGCTTGTAAAACCGCATGTCCTAAACCTAATAATTCTTTTTGTTCAACATAATAAAAATTCGCTTTCCTAGAAGTTTCATGAATGATTTTTGCATATTCACCCTTGCCACTTTCCCGAAGTTCGGCTTCATATTCTTCATCTATATCGTAATATTTTTTAATTGCTTCTTTGCCTTTTGAAACAATAAAAACTATATTTTCAATTCCGCTGTCAACCAATTCTTGAACAATATAATCAAGTGTTGGTCGATCAACAATTGGTAACATTTCCTTTGGTATTCCTTTTGTTATAGGTAGAAATCTAGTTCCTTTACCAGCACAAGGAATTACCGCCCACTTAACACTATCCATAATTATCTCCATCTTTATTACAAATATTATACAAAAAATTCCATGCTATTGAGCATGGAATTTACTAAACTTTAATTATATATTGACGTTATGATAAACTGCTTGAACATCTTCACAATCATCTAAATCAGCTAATAAATCATTGAATTTTCTCTTATCATCATCAACAAGTTCAATCTTATCATTAGCAAGAAGTGTTGATTGGCAATATTCATAATCTTCAACGCCTAAATCTTTTAATGCAGCTTTAGCTTTATCTAAATCGCCAGGAGCAACTACAACTTCTGCTTCACCACCATCTAAATTGATTTCTTTAACATCAACATCGCCAAGAACAAGTGCTTCTTCAAGTGATTCTTCAGTTCCATCATATTTAAAATCCATTAAACCAACTTGATTGAAATTATAAATAACACTACCTAAGTGACCACCTTTTCTTGTTACAGCTGTACGAACACCGATTAATGCACGATTTGTATTATCAGTTAATGTATCAATAACTAATAAGCTTCCGCCTGGACCAAATGCTTCATATCTACCTTCTAAATAGTTAGTAGCTTCACCACCTTGTGCCTTTTTAATAGCTCTTTCAATAACATCTTTTGGACAGGATTTTCGATATTTATCAATAGCAGCACGTAATGCAAGATTGCTATCTGGATCTGGGCCCTTTTTAGCAGCCATGTAAATTTCTTTGGATGCACGCATGTAGATTGCGCTTTTTGCTTTTGCTGTTGCAGCCATTGCTGCAGCTCTAACTTCAAAATGTCTTCCCATATAAATATCTCCTCCGCAATATAATACTACTCTAGTCCCTTGTTTTCTAGATTTAATTACTAGATATAAATATTTAGTATTCGACTTTTTTCAAAAATAAAGCATGTGGAGGAGCGGTATAAGTAATAATATCTCTCTTTGATGAATCTAATAAGTTTTTAACAAATTCTAAAGAGATATGACCTCTTCCAACCTCAATAATTGCTCCCATTAATTTTCTAACCATATACTTCATAAAACCATTCCCTTTGAATTCAACAAGGATATGATTGTCTTTAGTTTCTTTAAACGAAATTTTATAAATAATTCTTACAAAATTATCCTGATCTTCTTTTTTTGATGTGAAATTTTGAAAACAACGTTCACCAATGAATAATTTAGCACACTGTCGCATTAATTTCATATCAAGATATTTAATTGTATACTCAAAATTTCTTAAAAATGGATTATAATCACCTAAATTTATAACATATAAATAAGTCTTCGATTTACACGAAAATCTAGCATTAAATTCATCATCGACCTTTGATGCTTTTTTAATAAAAATATCATTAGGCAACATCTTATTTAAACTATTTCTAAACTTAGATAAATTTATTTTTTTATCGTAATCAAAAGTGGCTACTTGATTTAAAGCATGAACACCTTTATCAGTTCTTCCTGAAGCATATATTTTTGTTTCGCTATTTAAAATGGTTGATATAGATTTTTCTACCACTTCTTGGATAGTATTTCTCTCATTTTCTTGAATAGCATATCCAAAATATTTTGAACCATCATAGGAAAATACAATTTTATATTTCATACTAGAAAGTCCCTTCAATTCCAAATATGAAATTTAAAAAGTCAACATTGAACTGTGTATATAGCACACATGCAGTAATGCAGATTCCAGCGAATAAAATTAAAATAATTAAGCAAACTAAATCCCTGCCACTAAAGTGCAGTTCTCTATATCTACTTCGCTTAGCATATGGATCATATCCTCTTGCATCCATTGCCAATGCAAGTTCATCACTTCTTGAAAAGCAACTTACAAGCAAAGGAATAATAAGAGTTGTAATTGATTTAATTTTTTTAGAAACAAATCCACGATTATAATCGACACCACGAGATTTTTGAGCTCTCATTATTCTATTTGCTTCTTCAAGCAATGTTGGGATAAATCTTAATGCCAAAGAGATAGTCATAGATACTACTTGAGTAGGAAATTTAAATATTTTTAATGGAGTTAAATACCATTCAAATGCATAAGTAATATCGAGAGGTCTTGTAGTTGTTGTTAAAATCATTGTTAAAGCAATCATCAAAATAATTCTTAAAACAACCTTCAAAGAATTATAAAGCGCTTCAAAATAAATTGTGTATCCATTTGGAAAAACAATCATTGGATGACTATATTCTCCATATGGAATAAGACAATTAATAATAATTAAGAAAAGCATCATAAACCATAATGTAGTTAATGATTTGAAAAAACTTAAAAAAGACACCTTCGAAATTATCATGATTAATGCGATAAAAAATGCAATAATTCCCAAAACAAAGAAACTATTTGCATAATTGCCATAATTTAAAAAAACAATAACCATCAGTAATATGAGTGCAAATATCTTTAAACGACTATCTAATTTATGGATAACCGTATTAGAATTTCTATATTTTCCAAATACTCTATCCATTTTTCTTCTCCAAAACAATTTCATTTATTAATGAATCAAAATCATTAACTAATGATAAATCTTTCTTAAAACCGTATTCCTTTAAAGCCTTTTTAAATTTATATAAAGTTGGAATCTCAAGACTATAACTTTCAATATCTTTTTCATTAAAAAGGTTTTCAGGAGTCGTAACCTTAACTAACTTTGCATCGTTTAAAACCACTACTTTTTTAGCATATTTCATTACAACATCCATATCGTGAGTAACTAAAATAATGGTTTTACCTTCATCATGTAACTTTTTAATCAAATCCATGATTTCAGTTTTTGAAGATGGATCAAGGCCAGCAGTTGGTTCATCAAGAACTAAAATATCAGGGTTTGATGCTAAAATCCCAGCTATAGCAATCTTTCTTTTTTCACCACCAGAAAGTTCAAAAGGTGATCTTTTAAAATAGCTTTCAGAAATGCCAACACTATTTAAGGCTTCAATTGAAACTTTTCTTGCTTCCTGTTCATTTAAGCCAAAGTTTTTAGGGCCAAACATAACATCTTTTAAAACATTTTCTTCAAATAATTGATACTCTGGAAATTGAAACACCATTCCAACTTTCTTTCTTAGCAAAAACAATTTTTTGCTTCTTCTTTTTTTATCTTTAGAAACAATAAAATCATCAATAACTACTTCTCCAGTACTTGGTAAAAGTAATCCATTTAAAATTTGCATTAAAGTAGATTTACCTGCACCCGTTTTTCCAACAACAGCAACAAAATCTCCTTTTTCAATAGAAAATGAAACATCATCTAATGCTTTAAATGACTCATTTTTACTAACAAAATAGGTATATGAAACATTTTTTACTTCGATTTGCATATATACCTCGCTAATTCATCAATTGTATTGATTTCTTTAGGGATTTGAACACCTTTTTCACTTAATGAATTTTTAACTTTTATAACAAAAGGAATATCTAGGCCAATCTTAGCTAAATTTTCACTATCACTAAAAATATCATCAGGTTTTCCATCTTTAAATAATTTGCCTTTATTTAAAATGATGACTCTATCAGAATAATAAGCCTCTTCAATATCATGAGTGATTGAAATAAAAGTTAAATCCTTGTCTTCTTTTTTCATATCGAAAATAAGTTTTCTAATATCTTCAACTCCTTCTGGATCAAGCATTGAAGTTGCTTCATCAAAAATAATAATTTTTAATCCTAATGCTAAAATACCTGCAATAGCAACTCTTTGTTTTTGCCCTCCAGAAATTTCACTAGGTTCTTTATTTAAAAACGCATCCATATGTACTTTTTTTGCATACTCATGCACTAAATCATACATTTTCTTATATTCAACATTTCGATTTTCAAGACCAAAAGCAATATCATCTTCAACAGTTGAACCAATGAATTGATTGTCAGGATTTTGAAAAACTATTCCTATTGTTTTTCTAATATCTGATACTGTTTTTTCATCTTCTTTAACACCATTTAATAAAATTTCACCACTTGTAGGTTCTAACAAGTAACACAAAAGTTTAGCTAGCGTTGATTTACCACTACCATTATGCCCAATAAGAGTGACATATTCCCCCTTATTAATAGAAAAAGAAACGTCATTCAAGGCTTCTACGTCTTTTTCATATTCATAAGTCACATTTTTTACTTCAATAACTGCATTTTCTTTCATTACTTTAAAATTACTTCTTTTACATTTCCTTGATACTTTTCGTATTCAATTCCTGCAAGATCAAGCATTTTCTTACTTGCTTGAATTCCGACTGTATCAGCATATTTATCATCAAGATAAATAATCTTTTTAATTCCTGTTTGAATAATTGCTTTTGCGCATTCATTACATGGGAATAGGGTTACATAAACTGTGCAACCATTAACAGAACTACCATTTCTAACATTTAAAATTGCATTAAATTCGGCATGGCAAACGTATAAATATTTGTTGTCCAATCCTTCGTTTTTATTCCAACTCAAATCTTTATCATCTAGATTTCTTGGCATACCATTATATCCAAGAGAAACAACTTTATGATCATCATCAACAATAACAGCACCGACTTGACTTGATGGGTCTTTACTTCTTTTACTAGCAACTATGGCCATAGCCATAAAGCAATCATCCCAAGATATTCTTTCCATTAAATTCTACTCCTTCAATAATTGTTTAACTATTTCAACCATCTTATACATTTGAGTTAAAGAAACAAATTCAAATCTACCGTGAGGATTAAAATCACCAGTTCCTAGATTTGGACATGGAAGTCCCATATAAGTAATCATTGCACCATCAGTTCCTCCTCTAATTGGAGTATGTGCAAGTTTGGTTTTGCTTGCTAGGTAGGCTTTATTTATTAATTCAATGCCCTCTGGATGTTCTCTAAAATAATATGCCATATTTTTATAGTCATCATTAATTTCGATAATAATTTCCGCTTTAACATGTATTTTTTGAAGATCTTCAGCAGCTTTTTTCATTAGTGATTTTTTCTTTTCCAATAATGATACATCGTGATCACGAATGATATATTCAAGTTTAGCATTTTCAACATCTCCACTTATTGAGCAAAGATGAATGAATCCTTGATATCCATCAGTTTTTTCTGGGACTTCATTTTTTGGCATGAGCTCTTGATATTCGCAAGCAATTGAAGCAGCATTTTCCATAACATCTTTTGCCGAACCTGGATGTACTCCAACTCCTTTGATAGTAATAGTTGCACTAGCTGCATTAAAATTTTCATGATTAGCTTCATAAATTGATTCGCCATCTAAAGTAAAACCAAAATCAGCTTTTGCCTTTGAAACATCAAAATGTTTCCAACCTCCACCAACTTCTTCATCAGGAGTAAAACAAATACTTAAATTAAATGTAAATTCATCTTTATGCGAAATGTAATATTTAGCAATTTCAAAAATAATTGCAACGCCAGCCTTGTCATCTCCACCAAGTAAATGTTCACCATCAGTTACAAGTAAATCTTCTCCAATAAGATCATTCATAAATGGAAAAACTTCTGGACTCAACGTGTATTTTTCATTTAAGACTATGTCTCCGCCTTTATAATTTTCGACTTTTTGAGGATTTTTAATTCCACCAATTAAAGCTGGAGATGTGTCCATATGGGCAACCAAACAGATTGTTTTTTCCTTGCCACCATCAATAAACCCGTAAACTAAACCGAATTCATCTTTATAGGCATTTTCTACGCCAATTTCCTTTAAATCTTTAACTAAAATATCTCCAAAAGCCAATTGCGAACTTGTTGATGGATAAGTTGTTGATGTTTCGCTGCTCATTGTTTCATATGAGATATATTTTCTAAATCTTTCTTCTAATGTCATTCTTATGCTCCTAAAACTTTTATTTTTAAATCCTTAAAATTTAAAGTAGGAATAGCACTATCACTTGCAATTCCATACGTTTTTATATTAACAACCAATTCCTTAGTGTTGCTAATTGGTAACTCTCTTATCGAATAACTTGCAAAATTTTCTGTTGAAAAAGAAACTGTTTTTAAAACGCTACCATCTACAACAAAATCAAGTTTAGGCGAAGATGTATAAACTGCCTTACCAGAATCAATCGATGCAGAGAATGAAAAATCAACAATGAGCTTATTATAGTCATTGTTGAAACTATTTAATTTGCTCAAGTCAACTTTAAAAAGTTCTTTAGAATCAGAACTTGTTTTATAAACATCGCCATCTTTTTTTATGTTTGATGAAAAACAATCATGCAAATCGCCAATCGTATAATATTTATCATCCGTTGTCTCTTTCTCATTAACAATTTTATTATCGTAAATCCATTGATAATTTGGAGTTACAGAGCAATAAGAAATATATAAAATAACTCCTAAAAGAATAGGAATTGCCAATAAAATTGTTAATAAACTTTTATTTGGATGCTTTTTTGTAACTTCTTTTTCCATAGTTTGTACCTACGCACATAATTATACTTAAAAGTATAATTAAATTAAATAAATATAGTAAAAAGCCACCAAAATGGTGGCCAATATTACTTAGAATTAAGCATTTTTAAGGAAGACTTTATATGCTTCATAAGCTTCATAAACATCAACCTTAGCAACAATTTCCATTGGTGAATGCATATTGAGAACTGGAACACCAGCGTCAATAACATTCATATTTAAATTTGCTAGGATATAGGCAATTGTTCCGCCGCCGCCCTGATCAACTTTACCAAGTTCGGAAGTTTGATAATAGATATTTCCTTTATCCATAATATCTCTTAAATGAGCAATAAATTCAGCATTTGCATCATTACATCCGCTCTTTCCTCTAGCACCAGTGTATTTATTAAAAACAATACCTTTTCCTAAATAACATGAGTTTTTAGCTTCACAAACATTTAAGAATAATGGGTCACTACCAGCCGAAACATCACTACTTAACATATTTGAATTGCTTAAACATTTTCTTAATTTAAGTTCGCTAAATCCTTCAACCTTATCAATAACTTCACTTATTGCATCTTCAAAGAATTTGCTTTGAGCACCAGTGGCACCAATGCTTCCAACTTCTTCTTTATCAACTAAAACGCAACAGGAAGTTCTTTCAACATCATCCATTTCTAAAATTGCTCTAAATGATGTAAAAGCACAAACTCTATCATCGTGACCATAAGCTGCAACCATGCTTCTATCTAAACCATATTCTTTTGCTGGGAAAGCAGGAACAACTTCGATTTCACTAGAAACAAAATCTTCTTCTTCAATTCCATATTTATCTTTTAAAATCTTTAAAACATTCGCTTTAACCGCATCTTTTTCTTTGTCTTTTAAAGGATATAAACCAACAGTTACATCAAGGTTTTCTCCAGGAATAACTTCAGATGCTTTCTTTTGCATTTGATCTGCTGAAAGATGAATTAATAGATCAGAAATACCAACAACTGGATCACCTTCATTCAAGCCGATATTAACATCGACAACTGACCCATCTTTTTTGCAAACGACCCCGACTAAAGCAAGAGGAATTGTAACCCATTGATATTTTTTAATGCCTCCATAATAGTGAGTATCTAATAATGCAAAATTTGTAGATTCATAAATCGGATTTTGCTTTAAATCTAATCTTGGCGAATCAATATGAGCTCCTAAAATATTAAGGCCTTCTGCTAAACTCTTCTTACCAACAACAAATAAAACGATATTTTTATTTCTATTTTTAATAAAAACTTTGTCACCTTTCTTTAAAGACTTAAACTCTTCAATTGATTTAAAACCATGTTCACGAGCAACTTTTTCAACGTATCTAACAACTAATCTTTCATTCTTACATTCTGATAAAAAATTAATATAATCTTTGTTGAAAAGGTCTAATTTTTCTTTGTTTTCATATTTTTCAAAAGCGTATTTATCGTACATATTTAAAAAATCTCCTTTTCTATGACAAATAAATACTAAATGTTATAAAAAATTTGTAAAGATGGTATCATATTTTTATGAAAACAAAATATATTATTGATGCACACGCACATTTAGCATATTGGACGACATTAAAAGAATGCGAAGAAAATCTAATTAAAAGCAATAAAAAGTATAAAATTAATTATTCTTTAATAAGTTTTGCAAGTTCTGAGTTTGTAGAAGAAAACGATTCAAGAACAAGAATTGTTCAACAAATTATTGCTTTCAATAAAACTTCAGAATTTGTTAGAAAATACCCAAAACAATTTGGAATGCTTTGCTGGGTTAGACCTCATACAGAAAATAATCTTAAAGAAGTCGAAAATTTTATAATTAATAATAGAGATATTATTTATGGACTTAAATTTCACCCATATTGTTCAAGAATCAAGATGACTGATCCTAGAATAATCCCATATTTGAAACTTGCTGAAAAATATAATTTACCAGTTTTAGTTCATACGGCTTCTGACAAATATTCAAAAATTAAATATCTTGTAGAAGTAGCAAAAGAATGGCCACATTTAAATTTTATTGCTGCACATGCTGAACTTTTATCTGATCATAAAGAATGTATGAAATACATGCTAATGTACAGAAACTTATTTTGTGATACAGCTTGGGTTGATATTAAAACCACTAAAGAATTCATTAAAAACGGATTATCAGACCGAATCATTTTTGGTACCGATAACCCAATTGACGGCGAAATTACTTTAGATAATCAAATTTATCAAGATTACTTTAACAATAAGCTTGAATTAAACCAAGATGACATTGATAAAATAATGTATAAAAATGCTTTAAAGATTTATAACATCAATCCTAAAGCATTTAAATAAATAATCGCAATATGAAGAGGGCATGTTTTACTGCCGTCATCGCAACTACCTTCTCCACTAGAGGTCTTTTTTGATAAACTTAAAACTATAATTAATACCGCAACAATCAATACTAATACAACAACGAATATTATCAAAGCTTTTGATTTCCATTCAATTTTATGTAAAGTTTCCTTGTTTGTCTCATTTGGATTAACTTCTTCAACAACTTCTTTTTCTTCTTTATTTTCCATCTTTATTATCCTCCTCAAGTTTAATTTCTTCTACAACTACATCATCTCTCACTAGTGCGCCCCTAACATTCGAGAAAGTTGTAACATTTAAAATGATGCAAATTAAAATAATATGAACAAAGCACGCTAAAAAACCAACAATATTTTGGACTAAATAAACAAACCAAAAATGCCAATTTAAAACAAATGATTTAATTAAACTGCTGACTGGGATCTTAAAAACAAAATATGTCAAAAAGACGGATGTCGCAATTGTATAAATATTGTAATATTTATTAATTTTTGCATTTTTAAATTTATTTTTAATCAATATAACACCACCAATATAAATAATTGATAATCCAAAAGATCCAAAAATCATTAAATATTTAAGCCAATCTTCAATAATATATTCTTTTTTACCGCTTTCACTATGAATTGAATTATTTAGCGAAAAATAAATAACGATAAAAGTCGATATAACGAGCAAAATAACCATTAATGAAATAGGATATTTCTTTTCAAATTTATTATTAAATACTCTATAAAGTAAGTAAGGCATCAAACCAGTCAACGATGCAGGTATTGTAAAAAGCGGATTAAACGCTCCGCCTTGAGGAACCAATAAAGCCCCAAAAACATCGCAAAAAGTGCCAACAAGTAATCCCCAAACTGGTCCTAAATAAAAGGAACTAAACATTACAATTGATGGGTTTAAAGAAACTTTTAGAAATGGTAAACCAAAAAGACTTGGTAATGATACAAATCTAGAAAGAATAATGCCGATTGCAATAAATAAGGCACTATAAGAAATCTTATGAATAATTGTCATCTTTTTCATAATTTAATTCCTCTTCATTGCTTTATTTAAACTACGATTTACATCTCTTTCTTTAATTGTTTCACGTTTATCATAAAGTTTCTTACCTTTTCCTAAAGCTACCTCTATTTTACAAAGGCCTTTTTTTAAATAAACTTTAGTAGGGATGATAGAAAAACCACTTAAGGTAACTTTACTTGCAAGTTTGCTTATTTCTTTTTTATGAAGCAATAACTTTCTTGTTCTTAAAGGTTCATGAGTAAAAGAACTTGCTTTATCATAAGGAGAAATATTCATATTCAAGATGTAAGCTTCTCCATTTTTAATAATCACATAAGAATCACTAATATTACACCCACCATTCCTGATGGATTTAATTTCGCTTCCAACAAGTTCTATTCCGCATTCTAAAAAATCACTTAAGAAATAGTTAAATGATGCTTTTTTGTTTTGCGCTACTACTTTTCTTCCTTCTACTACTTGTTTCATGCCCCAAATTATAATTTATTTTTTTAATAAATTATAGAAAAACAATAAATACTTATATTATCTAAATATTAAATCTTATCTTTGTTAACTTTATAAAAAACTTCTACCATTCTATCAAGATTAGCTCCACTAACTTGATTAATCCTTTGTGTTGTAATCATTTTAAGCTCTGGTCTTTTTTTGCTAGCAATCTTAAACATGGTTTTAATAAAAGATTTTTTTATACCTTTATATCGCTCAATATCAAATCCGCCAGGAATCATATAAAGTCTTACATGATACAACTCTAAACCATTCGCCATGATTACATTTTCTTTTTTGTCATTTGTTGCAGGTTCAATTCCAATTGCAAAAATAAATATATTTTTATTTTCCATTTTTTCATAACGTTTTAAAAATTTATTTAAACCAATGATGACATTATTACGCAATGGCCCCATGAAAATGATATTATCAGCATCTTTAATATCTTTATTTTTAATCTTTTTAATTTCATGAACTTCGTCACACTCAATTCGTGGAGCGAGGAGATCAACATACTCTTTTGTAAATCCTGTATTAGATTTGTAATAAATAATTGTTTTCATAATCTCAATTATACCACTTAAAGAGAAGAATAAAATCATATTGACAGTTGAATGGTTGCTCAACTATAATAATCAGCAAGGAAATTATTATGAGCAAATTAGAAGAAATTAAATTTAATGAAATTTCAGCAGATACATATTTAAATATGGCAACTTTCTTAAAAGTTTTTGGTGACGAAACAAGACTTAAAATTCTGTTCCTGCTAAACGATGCAGAATACACAGTTACTGATTTATGCAAGGTTTTAATAATGTCAAAATCAGCAATTTCTCACCAACTAAAAACATTAAAAGATAACCGTATTGTAAAAATGAGAAAGCTTGGCAAAAATGTTTATTTTTCACTAAACGATGAACATGTTTCACAAATTCTAGAAACTACAAAATCTCATATCATGGAGGAATAATCTTATGAAATTCATAAAAGAACACTTATTTTTAATACGATTTATTACGGCACTTATATTATTAATTGCATCTATAATTATTAAATATACTGCTCCAAATTATATTCTGTATATTGCACTCCCATTAACAATTGTTGGTTATATAGTCATTGTTTACGACTTAGTTATAGAAATGTTTGAAGGCTTTAAAGAAAAAGAAATTTTCAGCGAAGAAACATTGACTATTATTGCGTCTATTGCTGCAATAACTATTGGAATCATTAATGGCGAAGGTGAATTTGTTGATGGTTTAGCGGTCGTTTTATTCTTCCAACTTGGAGAACATTTCGAGGATTATGCCTTAGATAATTCAAGAAAATCAATTGAATCATTAATGGAATTAAGACCAGATTATGTAAGACTTTTAGAGAACGGAAAAGAAAAAACTATTGATCCATCGCAAGCTAAAATAGGTGATTTATTCATTGTTAAACCTGGTGAAATTGTTCCTTTGGATGGAGAAATTATTGAGGGAAAAACAATGATTAATACTTCATCAATTACAGGTGAATCATTACCACAATCAGCATCTAAAGATGATAAAATTTTATCCGGCGTAGTTAATATAGAATCCCCAATCACAATCAAAGCAACCAAGACTTATGGAGATTCAACTGTTGCAAAAATTCTTGATATGGTTGAAAATGCCACTAACAAGAAAACAAAAAGCGAAAAATTTATTACTAAATTCGCAAAAATCTACACTCCTATTGTAATTTCATTAGCATTCTTAGTTTCAATTATTCCACCAATTTTCTTTGGAATTAAAGATGGAAATTGGACAACATGGGCCGATTGGATCTATAGAGGTGCATCCATGCTTGTTATTTCATGTCCATGTGCAATTGTAATCTCTATACCAATGTCTTATGTTGTTTCTATTGGAACTGCAAGTAAAAATAAAATTTTAATTAAAGGTTCGACTTATCTAGAATTAATTGCAAAATCAAATTCTATTTATCTTGATAAGACTGGGACAATTACTGAGGGGCAATTCAAAATTGACAAAATTGAAACAATTAAGAATATTAAAGAAAAGGAATTATTGGATTTAGCAATTGCTGCCGAATGCTATTCAAATCACCCAATTGCAAAGGCAATTACATCAAATGTTGATCTTGATTCATATAAAAAAGATATAGAAGAATACCAACAAGTTGATGGTAAGGGGATTGTTTGTTTATATAAAGGTAAAAAATTAATTGCAGGGAATGAAAAATTATTCCAAATAGAAAATTTAGAATTAACTGAATCTAAAGAAGTTGGAACCATAATTTATATTGCTTATGATAATAAATTCTTAGGTAACCTTGTAATTAGAGACACAATTAAACCAAATACAATTGAAGCAATACAATTATTCAAAAAACATGGAATTACAAATATCACAATGTTAACTGGTGATAACAAAGATATTGCTAAAGATATTGCCAAAAAAGTTGGAATTAACAATTATCAAGCAGAACTTCTGCCAATTGATAAAACAAAAGCATTAGAAAATGCTAAAAATAATGGCGAAATAACAATGTTTGTTGGAGATGGTGTAAATGATGCCCCTTCCCTAGTATTAAGTGATATAGGAATTTCAATGGGCTCAATTGGTTCTGATTCAGCAATTGAAGCTAGCGATATTGTAATTATGGATGATGACTTAAAACGCATCCCTTTCCTAAAATCACTTGCAAAATTAAATAAATTTGTTGTTTATTGGAATTTAATATTTGCAATCGCCATTAAAGTTGCAACTCTTATATTAAATATGTTAGGCATCCTTGGGCAATGGGCAATTGCAGCTGCAATATTCGCTGATGTTGGTGTTACAATTATTTGTTGCATTAATAGCTTGCTAATTTCACTAAAGAAGAAATAATATATATGAAAAACCAAGACTAACTCTTGGTTTTTCATATGTGACAACTATTTTATCAAACTTGCTAATCCACCACGCGAAGTTTCTTTATAATCAGAATTTAAAGAAACACCTGTAACTCTCATTGCTTCAACAACTTTATCAAAACTAACTTTATTTTTACGAATTGGAGCAATATTTTTTGCATACAAATAACTTTCATATGCTCTCATTGCGCCTATTCCATTTCTTTCAATACAAGGAATTTGCACATACCCTAAAACTGGATCACATGTTAAACCCAAAAAATGTTCCAAAGCAACCTCAGCCCCATATTGAATTTGTTCAGTTGATAATAGGTTAACATAACATAAAGCAGCAGTAGCCATTGCTGTAGCAACACCCACTTCTGCTTGGCAACCTAAAACCGCACCAGAAATAGAGGCATTTTCCTTACAAATATTCCCAAAAAGTCCAGCAACTTTTAAACTATTAATTAATGCCTTTTTATCTTTATGTTTAAAGTTATATTCATAATATAAAACTGCTGGCAATATACCACACGACCCACAAGTTGGAGCAGTAACAACCATATCTCCACACGCATTACCTTCTAGACATGCATAAGCAAACGAAGAAATTAACATTAATTTTGATTCAACTTTTTCTTCGTTTAATGCGTTTTCATATATACTTTTGGCAACCCTTTTCAACCCAATTGGTCCTGGAATTGTTCCTTCCTTTTTGAGATTTGTTTCTACTTCTTTGAACATGTTATCAAGAACATTACTTAAATACTCATCTAAATCGCTGCCTTCATTTTCATTAACATAATCTATTAGTGACATATTCATACTCGAAATATATTTGTATATGTCGTTAAAATGATTTAATTTATAAACATCGTTCTTGTGAACGTCTTTTAAATCTTTAACTATTTCTCCGCCACCAATAGAATAATAAATTTGTTCTTTTACTAGCGCACCATTGAAATATGCTTTAAACTCCATAGTATTTGGATGTTTTAAATCTTTTTTAATTAAATCAAAATAAACTTCAGTATCAATTCCTTTTAATGTATTGATAATTACATTATCAGTAAAATGTCCTTTCCCAGTTAAAGCTAAAGAACCATATAAAATCACTTTGATTTTATCTACATTTTTAAGATCTTTAGTAAAATCTAAAGCTGCTCTATTTGGCCCAATGGTATGAGATGATGATGGTCCCGGCCCAACTATAAATAATTTTTTAATTGAATCCATATTAGTCTCCTGAAATACCCATTAAAAGCTCAGACAAATTTATTCCTAACCCTTTACAAATCTTATTTAAAACTTTAAGAGTGGGATTTCTATTTCCTCTTTCTAAGTCAGACAAATAATTCGAATTAATATTGCTTCTAAAAGCTAATTCTTCAATAGAAATCTTTTGTTTATTTCTTAAATAACGAACTCTAGTGCCTAATTGTTGATTAACATCTAAAATACCGCTAATCTTCATGTCTAAATCCTTTCGCCATATCCTTAATTTTTATAAATAAATGATTAACATTCGATTTTGAAACTGGCTTATTAATTTTCTCAGATAATAATTCTGCCAGTTCATTAAAAGTCGCTTCTTTATTGTCAAGCCTTAAATAGCAAAGTTCTCTTAACTTTTCATTTCCTATATTTTTTATTCCTAAAGATTTATCAATTTGCATAATATCTTTAAT
>CAVEUG010000013.1:0-13453 GCA_963618895.1 Slackia isoflavoniconvertens
CCTTTTTAAAACCATAAATGACATTTTAAAAGTCAACTATGGTTGTGGTTATTTATTTGAATTTGTGGTAATATATTTGGGCTAACGTGAACTAATTTATTAAGCAATTTATAGAGAGTTAATGTTTGGTGAAAATTAACAATTGCGAAATAAAATCTCATCACAAAAAGTTAGAAAAAAAGAGTGCATTTATTGTTTAATAAATGAATTAAGGTGGTACCGCGTAATTGAACGTCCTTAAGTTGGACGTTTTTGTATTTTTAAAGGAGAAATGCTATGAGTTACGATTTTATTGAAGTTGAGAAAAAATGGAAAAAGTATTGGATCGACCATAAGAGTTTCGCTTGTGATACTTATGATTTTAGTAAACCTAAATATTATGTTTTGGATATGTTCCCATATCCATCAGGTGAAGGTTTGCATGTTGGTCACCCTGAAGGGTATACTGCTACCGATATTATTGCACGTATGAAAAGAATGCAAGGCTTCAACGTTTTACACCCAATTGGTTGGGATGCTTTTGGTCTTCCAGCAGAACAATACGCAATGAAGATGAACGAACATCCATGGGGTTTCACCGAGAAAAATATCAACCATTTTAGAGAACAAATTCAATCATTAGGTTTTTCATATGATTATGATAGAGAAGTTACAACTTGTGATCCAACTTACTATAAATGGACTCAATGGATTTTCCTTAAAATGTATGACAAAGGTTTAGCTTATATTGCAAATAAACCAGTCAATTTTTGCCCAGCATTAGGAACTGTTTTGGCTAATGAAGAGGTTATTGATGGTAAATCTGAAAGAGGCGGTTTCCCTGTTATTAGAAAACCAATGAAACAATGGGTTTTGAAGATTACAGCTTACGCTGATAGACTTGCCAGTGATTTAGAAGATTTAGATTGGCCAAAATCAACTATTGAACTTCAAAGAAACTGGATTGGAAAATCTAAAGGAACAATTATTACCTTTAATGTCAAAGGAACTAACAAAACCTTTGAAGTTTTTACAACTAGAGCTGATACTTTATTTGGTTGTTCGTATTGCTGTTTAGCTCCTGAACATCCACTTGTTAAAGATATTACAACTAAAGAACAGGAAAAAGAGATTAACGAATATATAGAAAAAGCAAGTTCAAAGAGCGATCTTGATAGAACTGAATTAAATAAGGATAAAACTGGCGTTTTTACTGGAAGTTATGCAATTAATCCAATTAATAATGAAGAAGTTCCTATTTATATTGCAGATTATGTTTTAGCAAGCTATGGAAGTGGTGCAGTTATGGCCGTTCCAGCTCACGATGAAAGAGATTATGCATTTGCTAAAAAATATAATTTACCAATTAAAAAAGTTATTGAAAGCGATGTTAGTGAAGCTGCTTTTACTGAAGATGGAGTTCATATTAATAGCGATTTTATTAATGGCTTAAATATTACTGATGCTAAAGAAGAGGTCACTTATAAATTGATTGAAATCGGCAAAGGTGATTTTAAAGTTAATTACAAACTAAGAGATTGGTTATTTTCGAGGCAAAGATATTGGGGAGAACCAATTCCAATTTATCATTTTGATGATGGAAGTTTAGGAAGGGTAAAAGATAATGATTTACCACTTGTTCTACCAGAAATGGATAAATATGAACCATCTGGAAATGGGGAGTCTCCACTTTCTAGACTTACTGACTGGTTAAATGTTACAGTTGATGGCAAACATGCTTTAAGAGAAACAAATACTATGCCTCAATGGGCTGGAAGTTGCTGGTACTTCTTAAGATATATCGATCCACACAATGAAAATGCAATTGCGGATAAAAAACTATTAGATCATTGGTTGCCAGTTGATCTTTATGTAGGTGGTCAAGAGCATGCTACATTACATTTACTTTATGCTAGATTTTGGCATAAATTCCTTTATGATGAAGGTGTTGTTAGTGTTAAAGAACCATTCAAGAAGTTATTTCATCAAGGAATGATTTTGGGTGCTAATGGCGAAAAGATGTCTAAATCTAGAGGCAATGTCATTAATCCTGACGTAGTTGTTAATAAATATGGTGCAGATTCACTTAGACTTTATGAAATGTTTATGGGACCACTAGAAGCTTCGTTGCCATGGAGCGATAGCGGACTTGAGGGTGCTAAGAGATTTATTGATCGTGTTTATAGAATTATTGATACTCCCGAAATGTTTAATAAATTTAAAGACACTAATAGTGGAGAATTAGATTATATTTTCAATTTTACAGTTAAGAAAGTTACTGAAGATTATGAAAATTTACAATTCAATACTGCAATTTCCCAAATGATGGTCTTTGTAAATGAACTTTATAAAGCGAAAGAAATTTATAGACCATATTTTGAAGAATTTGTAAAAATGTTTGATTGTATCTGTCCTTTTATGGGTGAAGAAATCTGGAATAAGTTAGGACATAAAGATTTAATTACTTATGAAAAATGGCCAACGTATGATCCAAGCAAACTAGTCTTAAACACAATTAAGATTGCTATTCAAGTTAATGGAAAATTAAGAGATACAATCGAAATTGAAAAAGATGCAGATAATAACGTTGTTGAAGAAGCTGCATTAAATAGTGAAAATGTTAAGAAAAATATTGATGGCAAAACAATAATTAAAGTTATTGTTGTAAAAAATAGAATTGTTAATATAGTGGTGAAATAAATGGAAATTAGTAAAAGAATTAGTGAAGAATTAAATTTAAAGTTAAATAGCGTTGAGTCTGCTATAAAACTTTTAGATGAAGGAAATACCGTCCCTTTCATTGCTCGTTATAGAAAAGAAGCAACCGGCAATTTAACTGATGTTGATTTAAGAAATCTTGAAGAAAGACTTATTTATTTAAGAAATCTTGAAGCAAGAATTGAAACAGTTTTAAAATCAATTGAGGAACAAGGCAAACTAACTGATGAACTTAAAGAAAAGATTTTAAATGCAAAAACTTTATCTGAAGTTGAAGATCTTTATAGACCTTATAAACCAAAAAAGAAAACAAGGGGTTCTATTGCCAGGGAAAAAGGCCTTGCCCCTCTTGCAAAAACCATTTATGATCAGCAAAAAGTTGATGATTTTGATGCTTATGTTTCATCTTTTATAAATGAGGAAAAGAAAGTTTTAACAAAAGAAGAAGCTTTGCAAGGTGCTTTAGATATTATTAGTGAAGATATTAGCGATGTTGCGGAATATAGACAATATATCAAACTTTTTATCTTTAATAATGGATTGATTGTTACTAAAGAAGCCCAAAAAGATGAAAAAGATACTTATGCAATGTATGCAGATTATAAAGAAGCAATCAAAACTATTCCTGCTCATAGAATTTTAGCTATTAATCGAGGCGAAAAAGAAAAATGTTTGAAAGTCAAACTTGATTATCATGAAAATGTAATTAATGACTACATTGCTAAAGATATTATTAAAAAGAATTTATATTTGGACTTATTACATAGCGCTATTGATGATAGTTTAAAAAGGCTTATATTTCCAAGTGTTGAAAACGAGATTAGAAGCGATTTATTTTCAAAAGCTGAAGATAAATCAATTGCTGTTTTTAAGAAAAATTTATATCAATTATTAATGTATCCACCAGTTAAAAACAAAACTATTCTAGGTTTTGATCCTGGTTTTAGAACAGGATGTAAATATGCTCTTGTTGATGGAAATGGAGTTCCAAGTTTAATCGGGCATAGTTATATTACTGCAAATTCTAGTGCTCAAGTAGAACGTTCAATATCTGAATTAACTTCAATTTTAAAGAAATATAAAATTGACTATATTGCCTTAGGCAATGGAACTGCTTCTAGAGAATCAGAAGTCGTTTTAAATAAGATTTTAAAAGATAATAATATCAATTCTAAGATATTTATTGTTAATGAAAGTGGTGCCTCTGTTTATAGTGCAAGTAAACTTGGTGAACAAGAATTCCCAAAACTTGCAGTTGAAGAAAGAAGCGCAATTTCACTTGCGCGTAGAGTGCAAGATCCATTGGCTGAACTTGTTAAAATAGATCCAAAAGCAATTGGTGTTGGTCAATATCAACATGATATGGATGAGAAAAAACTTGATTTTAGTTTAACAAATGTTGTAGAAGATGCGGTTAATAATGTAGGAATAAATGTTAATACAGCTTCGATTAGTTTGTTAAATTATGTTTCTGGAATTTCAAAAGCATTAGCTAAAAATATTTTTGAATATCGAAGTAAAAACGTATTTAAAAGTAGAGAAGATCTTAAAAATGTTAAAGGCATGGGCGAAAAAGCATTCGAACAATGCGCTGGTTTTTTAAGAATAATTGATGGGAATAATCCTCTTGATAACACAAGTGTTCACCCAGAAAGTTATAATGTTGCAAATAAGATTCTAAAGTCTTGTAATATTAATTTAGGAAAAGATTCTGATGAAGAAAGAAATTTCAAATTAGATAAACTTAATAAAAATGACATTATAAAAGAAACTGGGATTGGTTTAGAAACTTTAGAAGATATTATTTCTGAACTTAGAAAACCAGGAAGAGATATAAGAGATGATGTTAAAATTGTCGAACTTAATAATGATGTTAAAGATATTAAAGATTTGAAACCAGGAATGATTTTGAATGGAACTGTTCGTAACATTATGGATTTTGGTATATTTGTTGATATTAATGTTCACCAAGATGGTTTGGTTCATATTAGCGAATTAGCGAATAAATATGTTAAAGACCCTGCTGATTTATTTAATGTTAACGATATTGTTAAAGTTAAAGTAATTGGCGTTGACGTTGCTAAAAAAAGAATTAGTTTATCTATTAAACAAGTTGAATAGTAAATTAAAGATTTTATAATAATCATTGTTCACGACACCTTTTAAGGGTTGTAGAAAGGAATATTATGGTATTAACTGTAGATATTGGCAATACTTTAATTAAATTAGGACTTTTTGATGGTGATTCATTAAAGAACGTCTTCAAAATTAATGCTAATCGAAATTTAAGTAGTGATGAGTACGCCAAAGAAATTTATGAACTCATTAAAATAGAGAAATTAGAAGGAGCTATAATTTCAAGTGTTGTTCCTTTGCTAACTCACGTATTAGTTTATGCAATTAAAAGAGCTTATAAAATTGAGCCTTTAGTTGTTAATAAAAATTTAAAAACAAAATTGCCTATTAAAATTGACAATCCTAATGAATTAGGAAGCGATCTTTTATGTGGAGCGATTGGCGCTTTAAAAAAATATAAAGCTCCATTAGTAATTGCTGATTTAGGCACGGCCACTAAGATGTTTGTTGTTGATAGAAGCGGAAATTTAATCGGTGGAATGATTACTTGCGGTATGAAAATTAGTTTGCAAAGTCTTGTGAATAATACTTCGCAATTAATTGAAACCCCTCTTGAAAAACCAAAACATATTATTTCTAAAAATACAAAAGAATGTATCCAATCAGGAATTGTTTACGGCCAAGCTTTCATGGTTAGCGAATTTGCTAGACGTATGGAAAAAGAACTTGGGTATACATTGAATAGAGTATTAACTGGCGGTTCTAGTTTTGTTATTAAAGATCAAATTGTTTGCTTTGAGTATGAGCCAAATTTAACTTTAAATGGTTTATATGAAATTTATAAATTAAATAAATAGGCGAATTTATGCAAAATAGAATTTTATTAAAACAAATAGCAATAGATGCTTTATTTATTGCTTTGCTTGCAATTTTTTCATTTGTTCCATATATCGGATTCATTCAAGTTGGGCCTATTTCATTTACAACAATTCATGTAATTGTTTTAATTGGAGCCGCTTTTTTTGGTTGGAAACGTGGATTATTATACGGGTTCTTTTTTGGAATTTTTAGCTTATTTAAAGCAATACAATTTCCAAATTCTGTTGATTATTTTTTCTTAAATCCATTCATTTCAGTATTGCCAAGAATGTTATTTGGCCTTATTTCAGGCTTTATTTTTGATTTAATTAAAAAGAAACATTCATTTAAATTATTTATTGGATTATTATTTCCGGTTTCAGCAATTTTAACGTTTTTACATACTTTTCTAACTCTGAGTTGTTTCTATGTATTTGGTGTTTTAGACATCTTTAAGATTACGGCCATACTTGGTTTAAAAGAACTCATGGATGCATTTTTAAAGACCTATCCTTCTTTTTGGGCATTCATAATTGCAATGGTAACATTTGGCGCTGTTTGCGAAATGATTGTTGCAACAATAATTGTTCCTTCTATTTACTTAATGATAAATAAAATTTATCATATTAATAGTTTTGAAAATGGCATAGAAAGCAAGAAGAAGGAGTAGAATATGGATTATAAAAAACTCTGTAAAAATTACGAAGAAGAAGCAATAAAAACATTGCAAGGTGCGATACAAATTAATAGTGTTTATGATGAAAAAACAGTAAGCAAAGAAATGCCTTATGGTAAAGGTGTTCATGATGTAATGGAATATATGAAAAATATCGCTTTAAAGGATGGATTTAGTGTAGATACTTGCGATGGAAGATGTCTTGAAATATCTTGCGGTGAAGGCGAACATGTTGTTGGCATTTTTGCTCATTTAGATGTTGTACCTGTTAGTGGAAAATGGACATATCCTGCATTTGGCGCTGAAATTCATGATGACATCATGTATGGGAGAGGAACTAGTGATGATAAAGGGCCTGGAATTGCTGCGTATTATGCTTTAAAAGCTTTGAAGAATGCTAATTTAGTTAAGGGTTTTAAAGTAAAACTTGTTTTTGGCGGTGATGAGGAAAGAGGTTCGTCGTGTTTAGATTATTATTTCCATACTTTAAAAAAGCCTGATGTTACTTATGGATTTACTCCAGATGGAGATTTTCCATTGATCTATGGCGAAAAAGGAATTAGAGATTATAAATACGAAGGGAAAGTTGATTTGGGTCCAGTCCAACACATAAAGGCTGGAGTTGTTTCGAATGCAGTAATTGATAGTGCTATTGTTACTACCTTAGAAGGTAAAAAATTTAAAGACTATTTAGAAAACCATAAGGATTTAAAATATAAAATTCTTAGTGATGAAGGGGATAAAATCGTCGTTGAATTTATTGGTCTTTCGGCTCATGGATCAACTCCCGAACTTGGAATTAATTCTGGTTTAATCATGCTTAAAGCATTAGGCGAATGTTTTGGTTTGCCATTTTTAAATAAATTATATGATTTGTACGAAGACGCAAATGGTAAAAAAATGAAAGAATTTTATGAATCACAATTCCTTGGAGTTACAACTTATAACGTTGGTATGATTAACTACGAAAACGGGAATTTTGAATTTGTAGTCAATTTTAGATATCCAGAAAATGTTGATAGCGAAAAAGTCATTAATGAGATAGAAAAGATGACAAATCTTAAAATTATTAAAAAGAACCCACAACCAGTTGTTTATTTCAATCCTGAGACAACGCCATTCATTCTTGCACTTGCAAAAGTATATGTTGATGAAACTGGTGATACAATTAATAAGCCAATGGCAATTGGCGGTGGAACATACGCTAAAGAAGCAAAAAATATTGTTGCTTTTGGAAGTCATTTCCCAGGCAAAGAAGATAGAATTCATGGCGCTGATGAAAAGATAGATTTAGAAGATTTCTACTTAAGTATGCCACTTTATGCACATGCAATTGTTGAATTAGGTAAATTAAAATAATGAGAGTTAAATTTAAGAGATGGGCTGTTGATTATTTAGAGGAATCTAAAGAAAATCAATTTAATCTATTAGATGAGGATAAAAATAAGTTATCCTCATTTATTAATGAAAAAAAGACTTATATAGAAATTGGACCAGGAAAGGGCGAATTTATTCTTTCACTTGCATCTAAATTTCCTGAATATAATTTTATTGTTATCGAATTAAATAAAACTGTTTCAGGAATATGTCTTAAAAAAATAGATGAGTCTAAATTAACTAATGTTAAGTTGGTTGCTGGAGACTTTTATTTATTTGCTAATCAAATTAATAAAAATTCAATAGAGGGAGTTTTCTTAAATTTTAGCGATCCATGGCCAAAAAGAAAACATACAAATAGAAGATTAACTAGCGATAGATTTTTATTAAATTATGCTTATATTCTTAAAATTGGCGGCAAAATTTTTCAAAAAACAGACAACCTAGATTTGTTTAAATATTCTTTAGAACAATATAAAGAAAACAATTGGCAAATAAATGAGATAAATTTAGAGTATAATATTTTAGATAATTTTGATGCCGAAACTGAATACGAATATAAATTCAAATCAAAAGGGAACAAAATATATCGAGTAATCGTTGAGAATACTAAAGAAACAAAAGTAAGGGAAAAAGAAAATGAAATACGCAATTTATTATAACTACAAAACAATCGGCGATGTCTTAGTTATTATTTTTGATAGCAATGCTCATCCAGATAAAGTTAAAAAAAATAATGATGTTGTAGGACTTTATAAAGATGACAAGCTCGTTGGTATTAACATTTTGAATTTTAGCGAAATTATGAAACTCAAAGTGGATGGATTTATTCCTGTTATTAATAAGAAAATGTTAGAAATAATTAACGATACTTTAGTAAATGCTGGTTTTGAACCTTTAGAAGAGCAAAAAGAATCTGGTTTTAGAATTGCTGAAATTATTGAATGCGAAGAACACCCTGATTCAGAACATCTTCATGTTTTAAAAGTAAATGTTGGTAATAATGAGATTTTAGATATTGTATGCGGCGCTTTTAATGCACGTGTTGGATTAAAATGTGTTTGTGCACTTCCTTATACGTTTATGCCAAATGGCCAACAAATCATTCCTTCAAAACTGCTTGGAATTCAATCAAATGGTATGCTTTGTAGTGGAAGAGAACTCGCTCTTCCTGGTTATGAAGGTAAACATGGTTTACTTGAGCTTGATGAAAATTCAGTTGTTGGATCTGATTTTTTCAAAGAAGTTGCTGAATAGTTTTATATATCTTAAATTGATTGAGTGGTTTTCTTTCGATGCAAGGATACTTTTTAATATTTTGATGATAAAAAATGTACAATGAAAATAAAATAAAAAATAAATGAAAAATTTTCATAATTTTTTACATTTTTATTATTATAATGCTATAATAAAAATACTTTTGGAGGTGAATTTATGGATAACCTTAAAGAAAGAGTAACGATTTATGAAGTAGCGAAAGCAAGCGGGGTTTCTTTAGCTACTGTTTCAAGAGTCATTAATAATAGCGAATCAGTTAAAGAAGATACAAAAAAGAAAGTTTTAGGAGTAATAAAAAGACTTGGTTATAAACCTAGTGGTTTAGCTCAAGCTTTAGCAACAAATAAAACCACAAATATTGGTGTTATTATTCCTAGTGCAAATTATGTTTATATTTCAAATCTTTTAAATGGTGTTTGCGAAGTTTGCAGGGATAAAGGATTTAGCGTTTCTCTTTATACCACATCTCATTCAAGAGAAGATGCTTTATCTTGCCTTGAAAAAGTTATTAAATCACACGTTGATGGTGTTATTGTTTTTGATGACGAACTTGGACCAGACGATTTAGTTATATTTAATTCGTATTCTGTGCCAGTTATTGCAATTAATAATAACTTCACAGCAAGTAAAATTGGATCAATTAGTTTTGGTTATGAGCACCTAATTAAATCCATCATTCAGGATTATTTCAATAGAGGCGATAAGAAGATGACTTTCTTACATGTTCATAATGCAGGTAGATTACTTGCTCGTGTTGAAAATGCTTTCATTAAAACTCACGTTGAAGCGGATAGAGAATACGACATTATGAATTGTGATGATAGTTATACTAGAACATATCGTGATTTTATGGAAAGATTTAAAACAAGCCATAAAGAGTATGTTATTGCTTACAGAGATTCTATCGCTGCAGCCGTACTTAATGCAGCTACGGATAGTGGATTGAGAGTACCAGAAGATGTTGAAGTTCTTTCAATTATTGGAACTAAATATAGTAATATTTTCCGTCCTCAAATTAGTAATATGTACATTGATAACCAAGAAGTAGGCCGAAGAGCAATGTATATGTTAATTGATTTAATTAATGATAATTTAGTTGAAAAGCAATATAAATTTGAATCTGTTTATATTAAGAAAGATTCTACTCGTTTTTAATTGTTAGTTTATTTAAAATTTGTATAATTAATAAGGTATTTGTTAGGAGAAATAATCTATGGATATTTACGATACTTTTATACGTTCAATTTATGACTTTCCTATTAAAGGAATTAACTTTAGGGATATCACTCCGCTTTGTGCGGATGGGGACGCCTTTCACCAAGTTATTATGGATATGAATAAAGAATTACCTTCATATGATAAATATGACAAAATAATTTGTGCTGAAAGTAGAGGGTTTATTTTTGGAGCGCCTCTTGCTGCTCAAAATAACAAAGGTTTAGTTTTAGCAAGAAAGCCAGGAAAGCTCCCTCTTGTTGGTTATAAAGTTACTTATAAGCTTGAATATGGAGAAGCTAGTATCGAAATTCCAAAAGGCGCTATTAATCCTGGAGATCGTGTCATTATTCTTGATGACTTAATTGCTACAGGCGGTAGTGCAAAAGCTATGGTTGATCTTGTTAAAGAATCTGGTGGCGTTCCAATTATGGCTTTATTCTTAATTGAATTACGTAGTTTACAAGGATACAAGAATCTAGGAATTCCTACTAAGGCCATTGTCAGTTATGGTTTACATGCCGGGGATTTATTGCAAATTGATAAGAGTCATGAAAACTTAGTTACATTTGTTGATAAAGCGAGTGATGATGAATTAAATTGCAAAGACAAAAGCGGCAAGGATATTACAGTTAACAAAAAAGATATTATATCAATTGTTCAAAAAGATTCTGATGGTCGTTTATCTTACATCAGATATAGAGATTAATTAAATTTCTATATATTATTTGGAGAAGATTATGGCAAATATTATTGATGATTTAAATTGGCGCGGTCTTATTAAAGATTATAGTGACCAAGAAAAAATGAAAAAGTTACTTGAAACTCCTCAAACTATTTATTGTGGTTTTGACCCAAGTGCATCAAGTTTACACCTTGGTAATTTTGTAATGATTTCAATCTTAATGAGATTACAACAAGCAGGTCATAGAATTATTGCTCTAGTTGGTGGTGGAACTGGCATGATTGGCGATCCAAGTGGTAAGAGTAAAGAAAGAAACTTACTAGATAAAAACGCCACTAAAGCCAATGCTGACGCAATCTATAATCAACTTACAAAATTTCTGCATTTTGATGATCCATCAAAAGGAAAAATGGTTAACAATTACGATTGGCTCTCGCAAATTTCACTCTTGGATTATCTTAGAGATTATGCAAAATATTTCAATGTTTCATATATGATTAATAAGGATATCGTAAAGAGTAGACTTGAAGCTGGTATTAGTTTAGCTGAATTTTCATATATGACTCTTCAATCAATTGACTTCTTAAAGTTGCATGAAATTGAAGGTGCAAACATTCAAATTGGTGGAAGTGATCAATGGGGTAACTTGACTGCTGGTCTTGAATTAATTAGAAAAGTTCAACCAGAAGCAGAATGCGAAGTTATGACAGCTAATTTAATTACTAGAAGTGATGGAAAGAAGTTTGGAAAATCTGAAGATGGTGCATTATTTTTAGATCCAAAACTTACTTCACCATATAAAATGTATCAATTCTTTATTAATCAAAGTGATGAAGATAGTGTTAAATATATTAAAATTTTCACTTTCTTAAGCAAAGAAGAAATTACTGAAATTGAAAAAGAACATTTAGCAAACTTAGGACAAAGAATTGCTCAAAAACGTTTAGCTTATGAGGTTGTTAAAATTATTCATGGCGAAGATGCTGCTAATGAAGCAATTAAAATGAGCGAATGCTTATTTAAAAATGATTTCAAAGATTTAAAAGAAGAACAAATCGAAGAATTGTTCCCTAAGAATATGATTCATGATGTTAGTGGTGAATTTTCATTAGTTGACTTAGTTATTAAAACAGGTGCTGCTTCATCAAAAAGAGAAGCTCGTGAATTTATTAAAAACGGAGCAATCTTAATTAATGGCGAACAAGAAAAAGATGAAAATAAAGTTCTTGGTGCTAAAGATGGTCTCTTTAATAAATATATTATTTTAAGAAGAGGCAAGAAAAACTATTATTTATTGAAATTTTAAAAAAATCGGGATTTCCCGATTTTTTTATGCAAATTTCATATACGTTTCGCGCTCTTTTATGGAATTGTCATACTTGAAACAAGAAATTTCAAGTATGACATTTTTTAAATCCGATTGTTAAATGATATAGTTTTTGCATTAAAAAAGAGAACCTCTCGGTTCTCTAAATTGCTTAAACTATAATAATCTGTTGTAGTATTCAACGATTTGAGATTCTTGAATTTCTGGAGTTAATTCATTTCTCTCTGGTAATCTAACAAATTTGCAAGTTTTCTTTTCAGCATCTAATTCAACGTATTTAACAGTAGCTTCATTTTTAGCAAGTGAATCTTTAATGACTTTTAAATCTTGGCTGCTTTCTTTGACACTGATAACGTCACCAACTTTACAAATAACGCTTGGGATATCAACTTTTTTACCATTAACACAAATGTGTCCGTGATTTACAAGTTGTCTTGCAGCTTTTCTAGTTGGAGCGAAGTTAGCTCTAAAAACTAAATTATCTAATCTTGATTCAAGAATTCTCATGAATGCAAGGCCAGTAATTTCTCCTGATTTACTAGCAATAATGAATAATCTACGGAATTGTCTTTCGTTAACTCCATACATATTTCTTAATTTTTGCTTTTCAGCTAATTGTTTTCCATATTCTGAGAGCTTTTTCTTGTCAGCGCCATGTTGACCAGGAGCAGTTTGTCTCTTTCTAAGTTCTTCTCCAGTTCCAAGAATTGAAAAACCTAATCTTCTAGATTGTTTCCAAACAGGTTTAGTATTTCTCATATGTTTGATTTCTCCTTTCTTTATATTTGCACATAAAGATCGGTTTAAATTCCATTCTTCGACTGAAGTAATTAGAGATTTCGCCTTTTAAGCATAGGTTACTTTACTTCCTTTTTGGTCACTTCATCAGACAAGAAGTATTTAAATGCTTCATTTATATGCCCATAAAATATACATAATTTTGAAAATATTTTCAATAGTTTTATAAAAGAGGCATGAATTATCGAATAATATCTTTTTTAAACAATAGTAAATAATGCCTTTTTAGTATAAAATACTAAATGTATAAAAAAGAAGGTAATTTGTTATGAATATTTTTAATTGGAAACCATTTGTTTTAGCAGACGAAACTAACACTGGATTAGTTATTTTGATTGTTGTTCTTTCAATAGTTGGAGTTATCTTATTAATCACAGGCTATTTATTACTTGATAAATATTTTTTCAGTAAGAAAAGAGAAAAATCTCAACTTAAAGCTTTAGAAAGAAAATATGAATATTTACAT
>CAVEUG010000014.1:0-5971 GCA_963618895.1 Slackia isoflavoniconvertens
GTTATAAACAATATAAACATATTTAAAAATGGCTCGTCCTTTTCTAACTTTTATGTATAAACCTTTTTCAGTCATAATTAAAACAGCAGGAATTTTATAAATTTTTGTAACATCATCGATAATTTCTTGAACTTCTTCTTTTTCGATGCAATTACTTCTTAAAAATTCGCCATTCTCATACAAAATAGCACCATTATATCCAATAAGAATACATTCTCTTCCTATAGCTTTTTCTACTTTCTTGCCATACTCAACCGATCTTCCACTAACTAAGATGACTTTACCACCTTTGTCAATAAAAGATTGCAAGAAAAATAAATTTTCTTTAGAAACTAAGTTTTTCTTATCTTTAGGATAAAATAATGTTCCATCTAAATCTGTTGCAATATACTTAATCATAAAAAATGAGTTGCCTTTTCAGGCTAACTCATTTTAATTAACGATTAATTAAATATCAACTTTATTTTCAGCTTGGATTAAACCATAGCCTCCATCATTTCTCTTATATAAAACTGAAATTCTTTCGTCTTCGCTATCTAAGTAAAGGAAGAAATTATGTCCTAAAGCTTCCATTCTTGTGATTGCTTCTTCCATTTCCATTGGTTTTAATTCAAAGGATTTAGTACGAACAAGTTCAGCATTTAATTCTTCATTTTCTTCATCTTGAAGATTTTCATAAATAATTGATCTTCCTAAACCTTCATGCCCATACTTTTTAAGCATTTTGGTTTTAAGTTTACGCATTTCACCAATTAACTTATCAATAGCTAAATCAACTGCTGCATATAAATCGTCATGTACAACCTCTGCTCTAAATGTCATTTCTTTCGTAAATACTGTAACTTCAATTTTTTGAGCTGTTTTGTATGTTCTACATACTGCACGACACAAAATTTCTTCATCATCATCGAAATATTTCTCCATTCTCTTTAACTTTTTCTTAATAGCATCAGAAATAGCTTCGGTAATTACGATGTTTTTGCCTACAATTTGAAACTTCATATAGATTATCCCTCCTTATGTACGACAAGACTTACGTCTTTACACTTATATTATAAATTGTGGAACATCTTTTTGATAGTATTTTATAAACAAAAAATCCAATTTTCTTGAACTAAAAGAGAAAATAATATAAATAATGAATTTTAGTGATAGAATCGTTCAAAAATCATATATGATTTCGCTTAAATCATACGTGATTTCAAAAAAACTAAGAATGAATTTTATTACACAAAATCATTACTAAATTAAAAATGGCCGATTAACAAAATAGTTAAACAGCCATCATTTATTTTTATTTAAGTTATTTCCTTTCGCACTTTGAAAGAAGATTTTCTATTTCCTTAACTTTATCAAGTTTTTCCCAAGGAAGTTTAAGATCAGGTCTACCAAAATGCCCATAAATTGAAGTATCTTGATATCTAAATGTTGGATGATTAATTAAATCTAAATTTTTAATAATTAATCCTGGTCTAAAATCAAAAACTTTATGAATAATTTCTAAAATAACTTCATCATCATAATGTGCAGTTCCAAATGTTGAAACGTTAATGCTTAATGGTTCTGGTTTTCCAATTGCATACCCAACTTGAACTTCAAGTCTATCGGCAACTCCGGCAGCAACTAAATTTTTTGCAACATAACGAGCCATATAAGCAGCAGATCTATCAACTTTTGAAGGGTCTTTCCCACTAAAGGAACCACCTCCATGTCTAGCGCTTCCACCATATGTATCAACAATTAATTTTCTACCAGTTAAACCAGTATCGCCTTTTGGTCCACCAATAACAAACTTTCCTGTTGGATTAATTAAAATATTAAAATCAGTATTTAATCCAAAAGATTTTGCAACTGGAATCATAATTTCGTTTTTAATGTAGTTCTTAAATTCTTCTTCATTAAAATCTGGATCATGTTGGCAAGACATCAAAATTGTATGAATTCTTGGTTTTTCATCAGTATAGTCGATTGTTACACTGCTCTTCATATCTGGTCTACTATATTTAAATTTGCCACTTTTTCTTAAGTTAGATGCAGTTCTAACAAGTTTATGAGCAATGCTTAATGGAAGAGGCATATACCCTTCCGATTCATTGCTTGCATAACCAAACATAATACCTTGATCTCCTGCACCTTGGTCTTCGACATCGCCTCTAGTGACCCCTTGTTGAATGTCAGGTGATTGCTCTTTAATTTTATTTATTATTTGTACATTTTTATAATCAAAACCTAATTCTTCTTTATCATATCCTATTTCTTTAATGACATTTCTGGCAATTTCTTCATAGTTCACGTGTGATTTTGTTGTGATTTCGCCTCCAATTAATAAAAATTGCTCACTGACAAAACATTCACAAGCAACAAAACTATTTTTGTCTTCTTTTAATACTGCATCCAAAATTGCGTCTGCTATTTGATCGCAAATTTTATCTGGATGTCCTTCACTTACTGATTCACTTGTAAATAATACTCCTTCTTTTTCCATATATTTCTCCAATCCCCGCATTTAACAAAAAAGACCTTCCACAGAAAGCGGAAGGTCTTATATTTCCTTCTTGTTACTCATCGATCAAAGTGTGGTTCTTTGCTGTAGGAAGCACTTACTAATTTTGTTTTAGAGTTGCTACTGCAATGGTTATCCTACGTATTTGCAGTTTCTTGATAAGTGTTTTAACTATACTCTTATTAGGTTCTAATTTAAAGTGGATTTTTCTTTATAAATATATTTATAAGCCTCTATCGTATTTCTTTTTGATTCTTCCTTTAAGAATTCGTAGCATTTATTCCTTAATTCCATTGCAGCGTCATTAACACTTAATTCTTTATTTGGATAATAAATATCAGATAAAGTTATCTCTATTCTTGGTTTTAAAATCTTATTAAAACATTTTCTTTTGTGATAAGTTGTCGAAAAGAAAACAACTGGTTTATTAAATGAAACTGGATATTTAAATGAAGTAGCTGGGAAATCTCTTACCCCTGTAAAGTATGGCCACTCATGAGCTTCGGGATAGATGACAATAAAGTTTCCATCTTCAACTCTTTTTTTCATAGCGTTCCTAAATTCCCTAACATTTTCATAACTTGATGGAAGAGGCAAACACCCAAGTTGCATAACAAGTAAACCTACAAGTTTGCTAAAAGTTGCTGCCGCAGCATTTGAAACCGCATAACTTCTTTTTCTAGGCGAAACAAAGACATGAATTGAAAATGCATCGATATTGTGTGTGTGATTTCCATACATGAACACACCAATATTTTTCTTTTTTAAATCTTTTAAAACTTTACGATTATTGATCTTTATTCCGTAAACTATTTTTGTATAACAAAATAAAATTGGTAAAACTATTCCAAAATACAAAATAAATGCCCATGCTCTATAAAAAATATTTGTATGGACATATTTAAAATCTTTTGGAAGAGGTTTGTCAGTGTGACCCATCGTTCCAAAATCATCATTTCTTTCATCACTATAATAATAGGTTTTAGATCTCATTCTTATTTACCTCGGCCATTATTATATCAGCAATTTGTTTTGAGCCATTCTTTGTTTTGTCTACATTTTTGAGAATATTCTTTTTTAATTCCTCTAAAAATAAAGGATGTTCATAAAGATATTTAATTTTCTTTCTAATTTTATGAGAATTAAAAACCTTAATCCCGCAATGAAGTTCATCAATAAAAAGTTTAGTTGTAGCTTTTTCAATTGGATGAGCATAATAATCAATACAAACTGGAGTACCCATAAACAAAGAATCTAAAACAGCATTAGGTCCAGCTTTTGTGATAAATAAATCGCTTGCTCCATAAAGTTCATAAGCAGTTGGCGTAAATTGAAATACCTCTAAATTTATATTATTATTAAGCTTATTTTTCTTTTTAACAAAGTACTTATAGCATTTTTCGTTTTTACCAGCAATTAATAAAATATTGATAGGAAAATCTACCTTTAAGAGTTTGTTGCAATATTTTTTAGCTTTAGCTGAAGCATATGCTCCATCTGCAATGCAAACAGTAAATCTATCTGGGATATTATATTTTTTACGATATTCATCTTTAGTTCCATTTGCATTTTGAATTTCTTCTCTCGCTGTAAAATAAACTTGTCTTATTGATGAATAATTAAACTTTCTATGTCTAATAGCCTCATCACAAGCCATTTCATTATTATTAATAAATAAATCACTTCTATTATCCCACCACATATGAACATTATTATCAGGGTTATAAGTTATAACAATTAAGTTAGGCATATATCTCTTTTTAAGTTCAACCGCACAATAAGTGATGAAATAATGAGTAGAAATAATTACATCAGGATTATATTTTCGCATTTCTTCAATCGTAGAATTAGAGGCTTTTTTGAAAATTGTTTTATGAACTAAACGCATAAAATGTTTGTTTCCAACACCTTCTAAAAATACAAAAATACCCATTCCGAAAGCTTTTGATTTATTGGTGAGTTTTGTACAATCACATAAAAACTTCTCAAAATCAATTCTCGTTTTTTCATTTCCATCTTTCATGACTTCAACATCAATTAATTCAACTTCATCTTTATAATAAGTTTTTAAGCTTTCTTCAATGGCTTTCATGGACATTATATGTCCCATACCAGATTCAATATAAGTTAATAAAACTCTAGGTTTATTCATATAAAAATCATTCCTAACTCCTTTATTATAGCAAATTTCGTGCATTAAAAAACCAAGCATTGTGCTTGGCTTAGCTTTATTTTTGAATTGCTTCTTCAATTGCAACAGCAAGTTGATCTGGGCAACTTGTTGTTTTATTACGGCACTTAATATCTTTAAGTCTATCGTGAACTTCATTGATATCTTGGCCTTTACAAAGAGCAATGATTCCTTGTAAGTTACCTGGACATCCACCAACAACTTGGATATCTAAGATTTTATTTGTTTCTTCATCCCAAGTAATTGTAATTGTAGATGAGCATGTATTAACACATTTATGGGTGTATGATTTTTCCATTATTTAACAATTTCTCCATACATTTCGCCAAAGCAATTTCCTGCATTGGATTCATCAGTATCGATGTGCATTGCAAGTTTATAACTTGGGGAAACTCTAATAACGACATCATCAAATATGACGTGTCTTCCTTCACCACCAGTTTTAACTTTAACAATTTCGCCATTTTCAACGCCAAATTCTTTAGCATCTTCTGGTGTCATATGAACGTGACGTTTTGCAACAATGCAACCTTCGCTTAATTCAACAGAATTACCATTTTCTGGATTAACAATTTTAATTGGAGCACTACCAGCAACATCTCCACTTTCTCTTAATGGAGCTTTAACGCCTAAAGTTCTTGCATCAGTTGCACTAACTTCAACTTGGTTAAGCTTTCTGCATGGTCCTAAAATTGAAACACCTTTTATAGTTGATTTTGGTCCAACAAGATCTAATTTTGTATTAGATGCAAATTGACCAGGTTGTGATAATTCTTTTTTAACTGTTAATTCATATCCTTTTCCACATAAAACTTCTAAAGTTTCTTGAGTAACATGGATATGTCTTGCGCTTGTTTCTACTAAAATTTGTTTAGCCATAATTTTCTCCTCTTTTAAACAATAATATCTTAGCACTTTTAAATCGCGATAATTAAAAAAGATTATTAAATATTGAATTTTGTGCTCAATTTTTATATGATATTATGCGCTGGGGGAATGGCGGAACTGGTAGACGCGTACGTTTGAGGGGCGTATTAGGCAACTAGTGTGAGTTCGAGTCTCATTTCCCCCACCAGAAAACCTAAAATTAAAAACCTGATGATTAAATTTCTCAGGTTTTTTATTTGCTAATAAGTCTTGATATTTTGTTAACATTTGTTGTACTTTATTGTACTTTGTTGTACTTTTAGGAATTCATTGTACTTTGTTGTACTTCTGGCAAAATAATAATTTTTGTAACAATATCACGAATGATATCCATAAAGATAGTTATTGAT
>CAVEUG010000015.1:0-6263 GCA_963618895.1 Slackia isoflavoniconvertens
CTCCTACTGTTCAACTTAATTATATAATAAAAAAGTAATTTATTTAAAATTCTAAAAATTATTTTTACAAAAAATCTATTTTTCGCATATGTTCTTAATTAACTGAATCTTTTAATTATTTTCTTCACAAATAGCAATATAATTATCATCTATTTTAATTTCATTTAATTTCCAATTTCTATTATCTATATTTTGCTTAATAATAACATTATTTTCTTGAGGAATGATTGTAATATTATTCATATTAAAATCTACCCCTTTTCCAATTGCTTTTAAAAAACTTTCTTTTAAAGTCCAAATTCTTGTAAATGCTTCATTTATGTTTGATGCTTTTTTAATGAATTCTTGTTCTTTATTTGAAAAACATTTATTGACAATTTTTGTATTATATTTTCTTAACTTTTCAATATCACATCCAACTTCTTTCGAAGAAATTACGCAAATTGATGTATCAATAGAATGTGATAAATTAAATTTAATATTAGTTTGATCTTTAAAATAAGGTTTGCCATATTCGTTAATTTCAATATCTAAATCTTTTTCATTTAAGCCAATTTCTTTTAAACCTTTATATAAAGCTATTCCAGCTGCTAGCGATAATAATTTATCTTTTTCGTCAACAAAACTATTAGCTTTTTTAATTCTAAAAGAACTTAAGTTATTTATATCTTCTTCTCTAACAGATTTGGTATTTACTAAATAAAGTTTTGCCATAATTAAAAGAATCCTTAACTTTAATATTTTAAGTAATATTTTTCTAAAAGTCTAAATAATAACAAAATTCAAAGAGAACACATTGCTGTAAATAAATATTCATTATTGTGCAGAAATAATTTCTTTATCATTTATATTTAATACTTTCCTATAATTGTAAACCATTTCAAATACAACAAACAAACATGTTAACAACTCAGTAATAGGCATTGTAAACCAAATAATATTAGGCTCAATTAATGGAAGCAATAAAGCCAATACTCCACTAATTACTACACCCCTAGCAACCGAAACAATTAACGAAACATAACTTTTTAATATTGATTGAAAGAAATAAGTTGAATAAACATTAAAAACCAATAAAACAAATGAAATGGCGTATCTTCTTAAAATTGATGGCGCAATAAGCAATACTGAATCAGTAGGTTTCATAAAGAAACTAACTAGTTGATTTGGGATTAAAAATACAAGAGCTAAATAAAAAACGCCAAAAACTAATGAAGTAATTACCGCATATTTATTGATAGCTTTAACTCGATTCATTCTATTCGCTCCATAATTAGTTGATAAAATTGGTTGAGCAGCTTGGCCAATTCCATATCCACTACATTGAACAAAAGTCGATATATTAATTAAAATTGCATATACAGATAAAGCATCAGTTGATAAATATCTCATTATTTGGTTATTAAAAATAATTGTGAGAATTCCCATAGCAAAATCAACTACGAATGTAGGAAAACCATTCTTGACAATTGGCCAAAAAAGAACAAAAACATCTTTTTCAAAAACAAGTTTTAAAGTATTCCTCTTTTTGAAGAAATGAATAAGCATAATCACTAAAGAAACAGCAGCTCCAATCATCGTGGCAATACCCGCTCCTTTAATTCCCATGTCACACACGAAAACAAAGAGATAATCACCAAAAATATTAAAAATTCCCGCTCCAACAACAGCAATACCAGCAAGAATTGGATCATCATCATTTCTCAAATATGCTGAAATAATTTGTGTAAACGCAAAAACAGGTAATCCGATTTTAATATAAGCCAAGTATTCCTTGCAAAGTGGCAATAAAGTATCATTAGCACCGAAGAAATATAATAATTTATCCTCGAAAACTAAAACTAAAATCCAAGCAATCGCAGTAAGAATAATTCCATAGATAATAGAAGCAGTAAAATACTTATTTGCAAGTTTAAGATTACTCGTTTTAGCTTTTGTATAAGCATACATTATTGAACCGCCGATTCCAATTAAAAGGCCGAGAGCATAAATAATATTCCAAATTGGTGCAATAACAGCAAGTGCACTTGCACCATTTGGCCCATGATATTGACCAACCATTGCCATATCTACAAAACTATAGATAGTTGTAATAAGAGCACTTCCAAAAGCTGCAAAAAGATATTTAAAATAAATTTTCTTTAAGTTTCCATTTAATAAATCCATGAATAAATCTCCTTTTAACTTAAATAAAAACTGGATAATATCTGGTATCCATTCCAGCATCTTATCCAGCATAATTTTTAAATAAATGCCCTCCGATGAACTTTGATATTCTTACATATTAAAATTCATAAAGCAAACACTTTTTAGTTCAGTTTAAATTTTAAAGTTGTAGGTTGATGATCACTATAAGAAAATCCCTTTGGCTCAGCAGTTTTTGTTGTTGTTACATTAGTTACGCTAACATTTTTAGAAACAATAAATCCATCAACGGTTGAAACAAATGTATCACCCGGAGTATAAACAACATCACAATCTCTACAAGATGGTTCATTATTTGCTGCATAAATCGTTAAAGATGAATCAAATTTAGATTCTTTATTATCATCAAACATATAACTTATCCAATCTGGTTTTTGTTGCTTAATGATATTTTTATAAGCAAAATTATCTTTATTATATTCAGGATACATCGGATTATTTGTTAATAAATCGTGATTAAAATCTCCGCCACAAACAACATAATTTCCTTTATTATATTCATCAACCATAAATGAATTAAGCTCGGTGAGTTGCTTATTTCTAATGAGACCACCTTCATCATAGGCGCTCATATGTGAATTAATTAAAACAAGTTCTTTATCATTACTCGTTTTAATTCTATTAATACTAAAACATCTATCTAAATCAAAAAATTTAGAAAAACTTGTAGAAATTGTATATTCTTTTCTATTAGCACTACTAATCTTATATTTAGAAAAAGTTGTTAATCCAGCTTTGCTTTTTCCATGAGGATCGTTAAATGGATAAAAAAGATAAGCACTATCAAAATTAATGCAATATGTTGAATCCATCAAACTAAATTCATTCATGAATTCTTCTTTTTGATTAATGTGATATGCTCTATCACTGTCTTCATCTACTTCCTGAATTGCATAAAAATCGCTATTTAAACTTTTAGCGGCAGTAATTGCGCCATTAATATTTTTAATAACATCTTCTTTAGAAATAGCTTTTCCATAAGTTCCTTGGGTAGGATTACCATTTGCATCATATCCTGTATCCATAAAGAATGTGTAATTATCACTATATGCGCCAAAGCCAATATTGTATGATGTATAACTTAATTCTTTATCAATCTCTACTTTTTCTAAGCTCGCTTTTGAATTAACTTCAAGATCTACATCACCAATTCTATGATAGGACAAAGCAACATATCCAACATAGCTTAAAGCAACAATTAGAGGTACTAAAATCACACACGATAATGCGATTATAAGTGGTTTGACCCACTTCTTTTTCTTTTTATTTTCTTCCATAAATTCATCCTTAATAATTATGTAACAACTATGTTTATATTTTATTACATTAATTGAATATTGATAGATATTTTTGATAATTGATATTTATATCAACATTTTTTAAATTAAACTTTTTTAATTTGTTGGTAAATACAATCTCATATTTAATTTTTCTAATGCAACCTTAAGTCGATCAATGGTTAAATTTCTTTTATTCCTAAAAAGACCCGGGGAAGATGAATTTATATTTTGTATTTTGGACAAGAAACTTGATTGGTGTAGTAGCATCTTTCGCTTCTTGAATTTCATCAATGAAGATAATAGATCCCTCTTTTATATCATCAGTCATTAATGACGTTAACCTAAAAATCAGTTGACCATCATATTATATGATGTATCAAAAGCATCCTTTGCAAGACGGTTATCCAACAGATTAAATTCTACATACTTGATATTATTCTCTTTTAAAAACTCTCTAATGGTCGTAGTTTTACCAACCTGTCTAGCACCATCAATCAATAATCCAGTTTCACACTCCTCATGCCACTTCTCTATCTCTAAAGTTATTTTTCTTCTTAACATAATACTATCCTCGTAAATATTACATTAATAAATTTGCATTTTTCCACCCTAAATTTCTGCTATAATTACATTTTTCCAATTTCATTTAAGATATTTTTTTACTAAATCATATAAAAGATTTCTGTTAAATATTTTCCATAAAACAAGATTTTCATTAAATTATTGTTTAAAAAGACCAAGAATAAGTGATTAAAGCCGTACATTTAGGCATCGCATAATTAATAGAAAAGGAAAATCGTCATATCAGCCAAAAGAAAAGGCTTGATACTTTTATCAAACCTATATTTTTAAATGGAGCACCATACGGGAGTCGAACCCGCGTAGCTTGCTTGGGAAGCAAGAATTCTGCCATTGAATCAATGGTGCATGTTAGATGGATTTATTTTCCATCTAATTCTTTAGAATTGAATCGCTCACTATCTAACTTCAAAGTATCAATAATCTTTAATGGTAACTCATAGTAAGCATAGATATCTTGGATCTTTTCTTGACTAATCTTTTTGAATAAAGAGAAATCAAAACTAACAGAGGCATCTGCAAGCATAAAGTATATAGTATGATCAACAATAACACAAACAATTTTGCCTTTATAAATCTTACTTAAATCTAAAAGATCCATAATTTCTTTAGGCCTAATAACATAGAAAGCCTTTTCTTTATCAGTTGTTGATAAATAAAACTTTTTATTAAACTCGATTGATTCAAAATCAAGATTTGTCTTGTATGGTTTTAATATGAATACATCACTATTATTACGTTTATCTATGACAGCAATTCCACTATTAAAATCTCGTTGAATTGTAAAAGACATATATCTTCCTGGATATGGATAATGATGAGTTGTTGTATTTCCTTTTGAATCGACAGTCGTAGTTATTCTTGTAAAAATATAATCACTTAACACAAGTTGAACACCTTTATAAGATGTTCTAATAGTGTCGCTTGTTTGAAATTCATCGGGTTTTTTAAATACTCCGGAGGCATTCATTTCCATAAATGATGCACCATTTTTTTCTTCATAAGTAAATTGATTTGCTTTGAAAACATCGCACATAATAGCATGTTCCAAATTTTCTTTAACAAATTTATTATATCCAGCAGAAGGAATTGCAAATCCTATAATAAAGAAAATAATCGTAACAAGAGCAAAAATAATTGAAACCGTCAATAAAGTCTCGTTTTTCTCATCTTTTTGCAAAGCATAAATTGTAAATAAAACAATTGTAACAATTAAGAAACCTAAAGCAATTAAAGACAATATTTTGAATACCTTTAATCGCTTACTTCTTTCTTTTTCAATTACATCAATTTTGTAATCCATAATTCAAACTAAAAGTCAATCTTGACATCTTCTCTTTTGGCAGCTTCAGCTTCAAAGAAATCCTCTTTACTTAAATGCATTGAATTTGCAATAAGTGATGAAGGGAAACTAACAAGTCTTTGATTATAAATGGAAACATTTGAATTAAAAATTCTTCTACTTGCTTGTAAATTATCTTCACAATCTTGAATTTGAAGTTGTAATCTTGAAAAATTTTCGCTAGCTTTTAAATCTGGATAATTTTCCATAACAACGTTAAGCTGACGGCTAGCTTCAGTAAGTTTTCCAGCAAGTTCGCTTTTTTCCTTCATTGACATATCTTCAATACGTGGAGCATTACGTAATTCAATAGTCTTAGTAATGGTTTCGTATTCATGTTTTGCATAACCCTTAACAGTTGCAAGAGATTTTGTTAATAAGTCATATCTTTTAGTTAACGAGATATCAATTGATGATTTTGCTTCATCGATTTTAACTTTTGTTTGATTGAACCAATTTCTAGTTGAAATCCACCATCCAATAATGGCGATAATAAGTACTAAAACTACAATTCCAACAATAATTCCAATAACTGCACCAGTTGATAAACCTGAATCTAATTTTAACATCTAAATTACCTCCTAATTTCTTTAATTATAATATTCTAATTTGATGCATTTTTAAATATAAAACTTCAATTCTTTTTACTTTTAAATCTAATGGCGCTAACAACAAAACTTGCAATATTAAACGCCAAGATTAAACCGAACAAAATATATTGAGCAAGAACACTACCTGCATAGGTAATTCTAAATAAATTTTGATCTAAAATAGAACAAACAAATTCTTCAGTTAAAAACTGCATTATAATCAATCCAGCCAAACTAAAAATAAATAAAATAAGCGAAATTAAATAA
>CAVEUG010000016.1:0-31903 GCA_963618895.1 Slackia isoflavoniconvertens
TCACAATTTTGTAAGAATTTAGGTTTATTTTGTTGAATAATTTCACTAGGTTTTTGAGTTTTTAAATCTGCTGAATTTGCAAATGTAATTTCGTAATTTGTACCAGTTAAATCATCAACTGTTTTATTAACCAAATCCTGATATTTATCATGTAAAAGAGTACATGCTAGGCTTGAATTACAAGCAACAATCATCTCTTTTCCATTTATTGAATAAATATAAGTATCCTTAAAAAATTGATCAAAAATTCTTGAATCCGAAATTTTATCTGATGCTGATAAGGCACTTAAAACCCTATTCCATAATGCTGTAGTTTCGCTTAATGTATTCGTATTCATAACCTTACCAAAAGTATAATAAATATATCATATCCACAATAAAAATAAAGCAAAAATACAAGAATTTTTGTTTATCCACATTTTTAATTAAAAAAACAGTGAATAAAACCTATAAATGCCATATAAACAAAGTTAAAATGTGGAAAACTATGTGGAAAACGAAAAGGTTTAAAAATAATGTGAACTCTGTTTAAATGCTTCCACTTTTTAGTTTTTATCCACAATGATTTTTATTTGATTGAGACATATGTTTGTTAGTTTTTACACATAATTTTTTTATTAAATCCACCATTCTGTGAATGGTAGAAAATTAGTAGTTTTTATTAAAAAAAGACAGCATTAAAAGAAAACATATTTGACTTATATGTATAAATACATATATAATTTATCACGCACTTGTTTAAAAAAAGGAGAGAAGTTATGAAAAGAACATATCAACCAAGTAAATTACACAAAATGAGAACTCATGGTTTTAGAGCTAGAATGTCTACAGCTAATGGAAGAAAAGTATTAGCTGCTCGTCGTAGAAAAGGAAGAAAACAATTAGTCGTTTCTTTATAGTTTTTGAATGAAGAAAATTAACCGTGTTTTAAAATATCAAGAATTCCAAGAGATATTAGATTCACATGTTTTTAAAAGAAATGATTTTTTTAAAATTTATTATCGAGAAAACAAATACGGTTTTGAACGTTATGGACTTCTAGTTACTAAGAAAAATGGAATTGCTGTAATTAGGAATAAAATTAAACGACAAGTTAGAACAGTGATTGATAAAGTTAGTGATTATTCAAAATCATTAGATGTAATTGTTGTTGTATCAAAACGATATGATGTCAATCAATTCAAAGAAAACGAGAAAGAATTAACCACACTTCTATCACAAGTTAGGAGCGAATATGAAAAATAAAAACAAAAAAATTGTTGGAGCATTTGCTATTGCTTTTACTCTTGGTTTGCTTACTGCTTGTAATTCATTTTGTAATGATCAAGATTCTAGTAGTTATCGATATGGTTACGATTCGATAAATACTAGTTTTTTTGATGAAAAAAATGATGCTTTAGAGTATGCAAATAGTTTTGTTACTGAAGGGTATGAAAAAATTACTGATACATCAGATTTTGCTAAAAAAGCAATTGATGAAAATGGTAATGAAACATATTTTATTAGTGAAACTAAATCTTTTGATGGAAAAGGAATGTATTATATTCATCCATGCACTATTAGTGTTCCATCAACGGAAAAAGATGATAATGGTAGCCCAAAAAGTTATTTAACCTTAACTTTTAGTAAAAATTCATTTATAAAAAGTTTAGAAACAACTGCAACAAGCAGTTATATTAACCTACCTTATGGAAGTTTTTATACAGATATAGATGAAAAAACAATTAGTTTAGCACTTGAAAAAGCAAAAGCTGCAGGAGATGCTAATTATAAAAATGCTGATGTTAGTTCATTAAATTTTAAAACTTTATATGGTTATAGTTATGAACAATATAAAACTTATATTGGCGATAAAACAAATAAAACTTTATTGAAAACTATGCTTGAAGGCGGAACAGATAATATTGGTAGAAATAATTCGTTATTAGTTAAGTATGGATATTCTAAATTTTATAATGAAGATGATACTTCAAAACCATATGCAATTTTAGAAAAGTGGAATGACCAATTGATTAGTGAAAAAGGTAGTCAATATGGTATGAATAGCGACTTTTTAGCATTATATGAAAAAACATTAACTCAAAAAGTTTCATCACTTAAGACTTGTATTTCCATTGATGAAGGATTATATGGGCATATTTCAACAGATCCATTAAACGAAACAGTTTATGTTACAAATAAAGCAGAAGGCGGATTTTTTGCAAATTGGGGTAAAGCTTTCAAAGAACACGGATTCTTAGAAGGATTACTTGTTTATCCAATTGGTTATGGAGTTGAAAACTTAGCTCATTCATTTGGTTTGAATGGTTGGGGACAAATTGGTGCTGTTTTAATTATGACAATAATTATTAGATTTATATTCATGTTAATTACATTACCATCTACTATTTCGCAACAAAAGATGACATATTTACAACCTGAAATTGCAAAATTACAACAAAAATACCCAAATTCAAATACTAATCAATATGAAAAACAAAGAATGGCTCAAGCTCAGATGGCTTTATATAAAAAGAATAAAGTACATCCATTTATGTCAATTTTAGTAATGGTTATTCAATTCCCATTATTTATTTCGGTTTGGAATGCTATGACTGGGGCTGCTTCTTTATCAAGAGATAGTGTTTTAGGATTATATTTAAGTGACACTATTTGGGGAACATTAACTAATGCATCTGGATGGCCTGCATTACCTGGTTGGTGGACTGCACTTGTCTTAATTTTACTCATGTCTGCATCACAAATTATTGCTATGATGTTACCACAATGGATTAACAAAAAGAGAACAAAGAACATGCCAAAACTCGGTGTTAATAAAGCTCAAAATGATAGTCAAAAACAAATGAAGATGGTTAGTTGGGTTATGACTGGTATGGTCATTATTATGGGTTTCACTTTACCATCAGCTATGGGTGTTTATTGGTTTGCTGGTGCTATTTTCTCAATTGCACAAACCCTTATTACTCAAGCAATCATGAAAAAGAGTATGAATAAAAAGAAAGAAGATAGATAATTATGAAATTATATACAGCTAAAAATTTAGAACTTGCTCTTGAAGAAGCAAGTAAAGATTTAAATATACCTGTTGAATCACTTCTTTATACAGTTGAAGAAGAAAAACGTACATTATTTAGTAAAAAAGTCACTATTAGTATTAGTGAAATGAGTGATGTTGTTGAATATGCTGAAGGTTATATTAGAGATGTCATTCACGCTTTAGGACTTGATGTAAGTTTAAAAACTTTATATCAAGGCGAAATTATTAAGATTTTAATTGAAACAAATCATAATTCATTATTAATTGGAAGAAATGGTGAAACATTACAATCTTTAAATGAATTAACAAAACTTGCAGTTAGTGCAAAATTTAAAAAGAAGATTAGAATCTTGCTTGATATTGGTGAATACAAGGATAAGAAATATACAAGAGTTGTTTATGCTGCAAAGAAAACTGCTCATGAAGTTCAAAAAACTCATATTGATGTTAAACTTGATCCAATGACACCAGATGAACGTAAAAAAGTTCATAATGCATTAGCCTCATTTAGAAATATTAAAACTGAATCAGTTGGTGATGGTAAAGATAGAGCTATTGTTATTAAATATGCTCCAAATCAAACTGTAAATAAAATAGAAAATAGTGATTCCACCACTACATCTGATGATGTAACTGAATAGTTTATTGTTTTATAGTAAAATAAATATATGTTTGAAACGATTGTTGCGTTAGCTACTCCTCCAATGAGGAGTGCTTTAGCTATTGTTAGATTGTCTGGTGACAATTGTTTTGATGTTGTTTCTAAGATTTTTTCTAAAAATTTAAATAATGTTGAAAATAACTCTATTATCCATGGATATATAAAGAATAATAGTCAAATTGTTGATGAAGTTATTCTTTTAGCATATAAAAATCCAAAATCTTTTACCGGAGAAGATTCAGTAGAGATTATTTCACACGGTTCTCCGCTCATTACTAATAAAATTATTGAATTAGCAATTAAAAATGGAGCAAGAATGGCTGAAAGAGGAGAATTTACTTCTAGAGCTTATCTTCACGGAAAGATGGACCTTATACAAGCTGAATCAATTAATGATTTAATTAATGCGGAGACTGAAGAAAGTAAACAAATTTCTTTAATGTCTTTAAATGGAGAAACTAGCAAATTAGTTTTACCTTTAAAACAATCTCTCGGAGATTTACTAAGTTTAATTGAAGTTAACATCAATTATCCAGAATATACAGATATAGAAGAGGCAAACGAGCAAAAAATATTAACTGTTTGTCAGGAAAATATTAATTATATTGATAAATTAATTGAGAATGGACAAAAAGGGAAAATAATTAAAGACGGAATTAAAATTGCTATTGTAGGGAAACCAAATGTTGGTAAATCTAGTATCTTAAATGCATTGATTGGCGAAGAAAAAGCAATTGTAACCAATATAAAAGGAACAACTAGGGATGTTGTCGAAGGTAAATTTGTTTTAAATGGAATTTCTATTAATCTTTATGATACAGCAGGAATTAGAGAAAGCGACGACATAATCGAAGAAAAAGGTATTGTTAAGAGCAGAAAAACATTAACTGATGCTGATATAGTGATTGCTGTCTTTGATTCCACTACTTTTGATGATGAAGACCACAACATTTTAGATCTAATCAGAAATAAACAAAGTATCATTGTTTATAATAAAAAAGATTTAATTAAAGATAAAAAAATTGATAAAAATGCTTTATATATAAGCGCTTTAAATAATGATGTTGAACCTTTAAAAGAAAAAATTATTAGCGTATTAGGTTTAAAAGAAGAAAATTATAAAAATCCATCTATTAACAATTCTAGGGAAATTGGTATTTTAGAAAACATCAAGGAATCATTAAGAAAAGCGTTAATTGATGCAAAAAATAACGTACCGGTTGATTTAATTAATGTAAATATTCAAGATGCTTATTTGAAAGTTCTCTCGTTGACTGGCGAAGACCACGATTTTGATATAGCTAATGAAATATTCTCAAGGTTTTGTTTAGGAAAATAGTTATGATTTTTGATACTCATATACATTTAAATGATGAAAAATTATATTCAAACTTAGATGAATATATTAAATCAGCACAACAAAAAGATGTTGGAAAGTTTCTTTGTGTTGGGTGGGATTTAGAAAGTTCAAAAAAAGCTATCGAAATTGCACATAAATATCCAAATGTTGTATATGCTGCAGTCGCAATAATGCCAACAGAACATAAATCTTATAATGATAACTCAATTGAAGAATTAAGAAACCTAGCTAAAGATCCATGTGTAAGGGCGATTGGTGAAATTGGGTTAGATTATTATTGGGAAAATTCCCCTGAAATTAAAGAGAAACAAAAGAAAATGTTTATTGAACAAATAAAATTAGCAAATGAATTAGATTTACCTATCTCAGTTCACTGCAGAGAAGCGGTTCAAGATACATATGATATACTTAAAATTTTTCACGTGAAAAGAAAAAGTATACTTCACTGCTATTCTGGTAGTCTCGAAATGGCTAAGCTTTTTAAGGACATAAATTTCGTTTTTGGGTTTGGTGGAACATTAACGTATAAGAATAATAAAAATGCTGTAAATACATTTGATAATATAGGACTTGAAAATATTGTGTTTGAAACTGATGCGCCATATCTTCCACCACAAGATTATAGAGGAAAATTAAATAAGCCTGAATATATTTATGAAACGGTTTTGTTTGCATCCAATCGAAAGAATATGAATATTGAAGATATAGAAAAAGTGACTACAGAAAACGCAAATAATATTTTTTCACGTGGAAAGAATCAAGTATGAAAATTAAAGAATTAATAGTGGTTGAAGGCAAATCTGATATTGATTTTTTATCATCGTTTTTAGATGCTGATTTTTATCAAGTTCATGGAAGTGCTATTAACAATGAAGATATAGATTTTTTATCTAAAGCAAATGATAGTAGAGGAATAATTATTTTAACTGATCCTGATTTTCCAGGCATGCAAATTCGAAACAAAATTAAAAATATAATTCCAACTGCAAAAGAAGCTTTTGTTAGAAAAGAAGTTTCAATAAAACATCATAAAGTTGGTGTGGCCGAATCTACAAAAGAAGAAGTTTTAACAGCTCTTAATAATGTTATTTCGTTCTCAAAAAAAGATGAGAATGGAAAACTTAAGAATATTGATTTAATTGAACTTGGATTAAGTGGATCTGAAAACTCTGTATTATTAAGAAAAAGAGTTTGTGATAAATTACACATAGGGTTTTCAAACTCGAAAAATTTATTGTTAAAACTAAATTCATTAAATTTTACTAAAGAAGATTTATACAAAATTATTAAAGGATTGGAATGATATGTTAACAAGAGAAGAAATTAAAGATTATTTTCAATTAGAAAATTCGCATGCAAAAAAAGAACTTGGTCAAAATTTTTTAGTTAGCCAAAAAACTATAGATGAAATAATTAATTTAATAAATTTAAAAAGCGACGATATATTGTTGGAAATTGGCCCTGGGTTAGGAGCTTTAACAAATGATTTAATAGGCAAAACTAAAAATTACACAGTGGTGGAATATGATGCAAAATTTGTTGATTATCTAACTAGAGCATACGGAAACAAAGATATTAAAATTGTTAAAAACAACATTTTAAAATATAAAGATTTTACTGCAAACAAAGTAATTGGTAATTTACCTTATTATATTACAAGCGATATTTTACTTTATATTGCTACTCACTTTGAAAACCTTGAAAAAGCAGTTTGCATGATTCAAAAAGAAGCCTTTGAGAGAATTACAGCAAAAAAAGGGACTAAGGAATATAATGCTTTGAATATTATCCTTGAATATACATTTAAAATTACAAAAAATATGAATGTTCCTAAGACAAACTTTTTTCCTATGCCACAAGTTGATTCTGTTGTTTTAACATTTGAAAAGAGGAAAGATATTGACAATTCATTTATAAAACCATTATTAACATGCACAAGAGCAATGTTTTTAAACAGGAGAAAAACAATTTATAATAATTTAAATAGTTTAGTAAAGGATAAAGAAGTGACTTCAAAAGTTTTAACTGATTTAGATCTTTTGCCTACAACAAGAGCAGAAGAATTAGATTTAAAAGATTTTATCAGTTTAACAAACGAACTCTTGAAACTAGAAGTTATCAAATTATAATAATTAAGTATGATTGAAAAAGCTTATGCCAAAATTAATTTGGCTTTAAATGTTAAAGATAAAAGAGGCGACGGATTTCATAATATTGAAAGTGTTATGTTGCCTTTAAAATTGCATGATTCTATTGAAATTGAAGTAAGAGATGGAAAAAATGGTGACGATTTTATTGTTTGTGATAATTTTAAGGTAGGAATTGCAAAATATAATCTTTGTCATAGAGCAATAGAAGTTGCTAGAGAAATGTGGGGTTTTAAGGAAAGCTTTGATATTCATATACATAAAAGCATTTTCTTACAATCTGGATTAGGTGGTGGAAGTTCTGATGCTGCTGTTGTTTTAAAAGCAATTACTAAAGCACTAAAAATTAAAGTAAAAAAAGAAGAACTTATTGAAGCGGCTTTAAAAATTGGATCAGATGTTCCCTTTATGTTGTTTAACAAACCATCTTTAGTGACAGGAATTGGTAATGTCATCGAAAATATTGATATAGCCGATACTTTCTATGATTATTATGTTTTGTTATGCAAGCCAAATGAAGGTATTTCTACAACAAGAATTTATAGTGAATTTGATCAAATAAAGGATCCAGAACATTTTGATATAAAGAAGGTGGTGGAACTCATTAAAACCGATGACCCTGAATTAAAAAACTATATTGGAAATAGCTTAGAAAAACCTGGTTATTATATTGTTCCTGAAATTGAAAATATTAAAAAAACACTTCTTGAAAGAGGATTTGATATGGTTTTCATGACCGGTGGTGGAAGTTGTGTTGTTGGTCTTACTAAAAATAAAAAATTAGCTAGAAAAACATTTAAAGAATACTACGTAAATCCTAATTATGAAGCAGAATTGACAAAGTTCTTAAATCAAAACAAAAAGTAAAATTTTCACTTATGAAACAGCATTGTTCGTAGGTGATTTTTTAAATTGAGGCGAAAACGTATATAGTTTTTCAAAATTTTGCATTAAAAAAGTCCCCATTATTTTGATGAGGACTTATTGTTTTTAAAAGTTATTTTTTAGCTTTTTCTCTCTTAACTTGAATTTCAGATTGAGCGGCTGCAAGTCTTGCAATTGGAACTCTGAATGGAGAACATGAAACATAGGTTAAACCAGCTCTATTGTAGAAATCAATACTGACTGGATCGCCACCAGTTTCACCACAAACACCGATTGTTAAATCTTTATTTGTTGCTCTTCCTCTTTCAACAGCAATCTTGACTAATTCACCAACACCTTCGATATCAACAGTTTGGAATGGATCAAATTCATAGATCTTCTTTTCTTGATATGCTGGTAAGAATTGGTTGCAATCATCTCTTGAGAAACCAAGAGTTAATTGAGTTAAATCGTTAGTTCCAAAACTGAAGAATTTTGCTTCCTTAGCAATATTTCCAGCTTGTAAGCAAGCACGTGGAATTTCAATCATAGTACCAACTTCATATTTTAAAGTGTGGCCTTGTTTCTTCATTTCTTCTTCAACTGCTTCAACAACAACATTCTTTGCAAATTTGAATTCTTTTGTTTCGCCCGATAATGGAATCATAATTTCTGGTTCAATGTCATGGCCTAATTCTTTGCTTGCTTTTAATGCAGCTTGAATGATAGCAGTGGCTTGCATTCTATAAATTTCTGGGTATTCGATACAAAGTCTAACACCACGGAAGCCCATCATTGGGTTGGCTTGATGTAATTGATTAATTCTATCTTTGACTTTATCTTCACTAACATTTAATTTTTCAGCAATATCTTTGATGTTTTGTTCATCGTGGATATCTGGTAAGAATTCATGTAGTGGTGGATCGAGTAAACGAATACAGACATTATCTTCTGGACAAGACATATACATTTCATAGAAGTCTTGAACTTGATATGGTCTTAATCTTTCAAGAGCTGCAACACGTTGTTCAGTTGTATCACTTAAAATCATACTTCTCATATTTAAGATACGATCTGTTCCAAAGAACATACGTTCTGTTCTACAAAGACCAATACCTTCGCTACCAAATTTCTTAGCATTAGTGGCATCTAATGGTGAGTTACAATTTGCTCTAATCTTGAGTCTTCTATATTTGTCAGCCCAGTCCATAATACGACCAAAGTCGCCACTTAATGAAGCTGGAACCATCTTAACAGCACCATAATAAACTTCGCCAGTTGAACCATTAACACTGAAGACATCTTTTTCTGTGTAAACTTTATCGCCAATAGTTAAAGTTTTCTTTTCTTCATCGATAATTGCATCGGTTGCACCAGCAACACAGCATTTACCCATTGAACGTGCAACAACAGCAGCATGAGAAGTCATACCACCACGAGCAGTTAAAATTGCTTCTGCATTAACCATACCAATAATGTCTTCTGGAGATGTTTCGGCACGAGCTAAGATGACTGGTCTTCCTGCTTCTTTTTCAGCTTTTGCTTCTTCGGCAGTAAAGACTAAGTGTCCGGTACCTGCACCTGGAGATGCTGGTAAACCATGTAAAATAGCGGTTTGTTTCTTTAATTCAGTTGGATCAAATGTTGGGTGTAAAAGATCGTTTAATTGTTTTGGTTCAACACGTAAACAAGCTTCTTCTTCATCAATTAAACCTTCATCAACTAAATCACAAGCGATTTTAACAGCAGCAGCTGCGGTTCTCTTACCATTACGAGTTTGTAAGAAATAGAGTTTTCCATTTTCGACGGTATATTCCATATCTTGCATATCTTTAAAGTAATTTTCCATCTTCTTGATAGTTGTCATGAATTGTTCATAAACATCTGGCATTCTAGCTTGAAGTTCACTGATATGAAGTGGAGTACGAACACCAGCAACAACGTCTTCGCCTTGTGCGTTTGGTAAGAATTCAGCATAAATCTTGTTTTCGCCAGTTCCTGGATCACGTGAGAATGCGACACCAGTTCCAGAAGTTTCGCCTAAGTTTCCAAAGACCATTGATTGAACGTTAACAGCGGTTCCCCATGAATATGGAATACCATTCATTGCTCTATAAACGTTAGCTCTTGGGTTGTCCCATGATCTGAAAACTGCGGTAACAGCTTCATGTAATTGAACTAATGGATCACTTGGGAATTCTTCGCCAAAATGTTCTTTATAGTAAACCTTGTATTCTTTAACTAATTCTTTAAGTTGTTCAGCTGTAACTTCTGTATCGAGTTTGTAACCATTATCTTCCTTAATTTTATCAAGCATTTTATCCATTTCTGTTCTTGGATATCCTTTAGCGATATTGGTGAACATTAAAATGAATCTACGATATGAATCGTAAGCAAATCTCTCATTATTTGAGACTTTAGCAAGTAATTCAACGGTTTCATCATTTAAACCTAAGTTTAAAATGGTATCCATCATACCTGGCATAGAAACACGAGCACCGCTACGAACTGAGACGAGTAATGGATGTCCATTGCTTCCGCCAAAAGTTTTTCCGGTTTCTTTTTCGATATTTTTTACGCCTTCATCAACTTGCTTCAATAACCATTCTGGCATTGTCTTGCCACTTTCATAATAGAGTGTGCATGCTTCAGTTGAAATTGTGAATCCTGGTGGGATTGGAACACCAGCATGAGTCATTTCAGCAAGACCATTGCCTTTTCCTCCGAGAAGATTTTTACCTAAACCATAGGCCTTATCGAAGGGAAATACATATTGTTTTTCGTTTGCCATTAATATTTCCTCCTATTGGCAGTTGTTTTTTCAACGCTTTTAAATTATATCAAAAAAGCATCTATTTTAATATCCAATATTAAAATAATGTCAATAAATCGTTTTTGTGCTCATAAAACAAAAATAAAAAGGAGGTTTTAATCCTCCTCTTTTCTTAAAAATTAATACCAAATCCAAGTTTGATAAGCTCGAATACACCGAAATAAATTAACAAACTTGATACATCAACAATTGAGGTAATAAGTGGTCCACTCATTAAAGCTGGATCTTTTTTAATTAACTTAGCAAACCATGGTAATAAGAATCCAAAAAATTTTGAAATAATGATTGTTATAAATAATGTAATTGCAACCAATAAGGCAATACCTGAACGAGCTTGGAATAAGTCCCAACCCTGTAAAGTGGTTCCTTGAGGGCCTGAATAATCTACTAAATGTAAATACATTTCAATCATGAACCAACACCAAGCAAAAACCATTGTGATACTTGCAACAATCACAGAAATTCTAATTTCTTTCCATAAGACTTTAAAGAAATCTTTTCCAGAAAATTCATTTAAAGCAATTGATCTAACCATTACGCTAGATGTTTGAGAACCTGCATTTCCTCCTGTATCCATAATGGTTGGAATAAATGCACTCAAGATTGCAACTGTTGCGATTTGTTCTTGGAAACCACTAATAACAATGGTTGAAAAAACATCAACCACAAGCAAAATCATAAGCCAAGGGAGACATTTTTTCGCCATTTTCCAAATGCCAGTTTCTTTATAACTATCTTCAAGTGGATTGACACCTGCTTGCAAGGATAAATCTTCATCAGCTTCTTTTTGAATAACATCAACGATATCGTCAACTGTAATAATACCAACTAAACGCTTGTCATCATTTAAAACAGCAATAGCATTTAAATCATATCTTCGAACAAGTTGAGCGACTTCTTCTTGATCAGTATTAACATCAACTGTTACAAAATCTCTGTTCATAATATCTTCAAGTTTTTGTTCAGGCGAAGCAAAAATCAAATCATCAAGATCTACAGTTCCCATAAAATTTCTTTTGTTATCTTTGACGAAAATTGTATAAATAGTTTCTGCTTCCTTACCAATCTCGCGAACTTTATCAATTGTTTCTTTAACTGTTAAAGTATTAAGAAATTCAAGAAATTCGGTGGTCATAATTGAACCTGCAGAATCATCTTTATAATTTAATAATTTATTGATTATTGTTCTATCTTCTTTTGTTGAATTTTGAAGAACTTTTTTAACTAAATTTGCAGGCATATCTTCTAAAAAATCAACAATATCATCATTAGAAGATGCTTCAAGAAGTGTAGAAACTTCTTTATCTGACATAAGTTTAATTAATTCTTCTTGTGTATCTTGGTTCAAATTACAAAATAATTCGGCTGTGTGCTCACTTTTTACCACTCTAAAAATTGTAATTAACTTTGATTTGTCTTCTAAACTATCGCAGGCTTCAGCAATATCAATTTCCGGGTATTCATCAAATAAGCATCTAATATCTTGATACTTTTTCTCTTCAATTAATTTTTCAATCATTTCAGAAGTAATTTTTCTTTTTACTGTTGACATACTTTAAACCTCCTTTAATTATTTTTAACACCGAAATTATATACTTTTGGACCTTTAGAAGTAACTACAAAAAGAACTTTTTTATTTAAATTTATTATCTTCTTATTTAAAATAATTATATGAAAAAAAATAATAATAAAAATGTAATCACAATTGATTACGGTACACAAAGTGTAAGAGTTTCAATTATAAACGATAAGGGAAAATTTCTTGCATTTGAGCAAGAAAAATATATCACACCATACTTTTCAACCAAACCAGGATATTGCGAACAAGATCCAAATTACTATTTTGATTGTATGTGCAAAGCTGCAAAAAGATTGGCTGAAAAGAACAAAGATTTAATTCATGAATGCGTAAGCATTTCATCGACATGTTTTAGAGATTCTGTAGTATTTTTAGATGAAAATTATAAACCTGTTCGACCATCAATAATTTGGTTAGATCAAAGACAAGCAAAATTAGAAAGAAAAATACCATGGGTATATAGTGCCGCTTTCTTTTTGGTTGGAATGCAAGATACTGTTACTTTAAATAGAAAGAGGACACCTGCTCTTTGGGTTCAAGAAAATGAACCTGAGATTTGGTCAAAAGTAAGATATTATGTTCCGATGAATCTTTATTTAAATTATTTATTAATTGGTGTTTTAAAAGATTCTGCAAGCAATATGATTGGTCATTTCCCTGTAAATTTCAAGAGTGGCAAAAATTATTCCAAGAATGCACCTAAAGGTTGCATATATGGAGTTGATCCAGAAATGGTTCCTCTTGCGAGTAAAGTTGGTGAAGTAATTGGTTCAATAACAAAAGAAGGAAGCATAAGAACTGGTTTCCCTGAGGGACTTCAATATATTACAACTGGATATGATAAGAGTTGTGAAGCTTTAGGATGTGGAGCAATAGATAATTCATTTGCTCATATTTCTTATGGAACGGCATCAACAATAGCTGTTGTTAGTAAAAAATATTTTGAGCCAGAACCATTTTTACCAGCATACAAAACTTGTTATCCAGGATTTTATAGTGGTGAAGTACAAATTTATAGAGGGTATTGGATGATTCGTTGGTTTTCTGAAGAGTTTGCAGAAAAGCAATCAGTTGAAGCGAACATTGAAAATATGGCTGTTGAAGAAGTTTTAAATAAAAAACTTATGGAAATTAAGCCGGGATGTGATGGGTTGGTATTACAACCATATTGGGGACCTGGTCTTTCAAGGCCTTTAGCAAAAGGAGCTATTATTGGTTTTTATGATGTTCATACAAAATATCATATCTATAGAGCAATAATTGAAGGAATAGCCTTTGCTTTAAAAGAAGGTTTATCTTCAATTAGAAGAAAAACTCACAAACCAATTAAATTTATCACTGTAAGTGGAGGCGGATCAAAATCAGATGCGATTTGTCAAATAACTGCTGATATATTTGATATTAATGTTTTAAAATCAGAAACATATGAATCTTCTTCTCTTGGATGTGCTATGTCTCAATTTATATCTTTAGGAGTTTTTAATTCTGCAGATGAAGCAAAAAAGGCTATGGTAAGATATGAAAAAACATTTGTTCCAAACCCAAAGGCAGCAGAAGAATATAAAGTCTTATACAATTCAATTTATAAGAAAATTTATCCAAGATTAAAAGGTGTTTATAAAGAGCTTCACGACCTTCAAGTAGATGCATTAGAAAAAGAATAAAAACATTGGAATTTTAAAAAAGAGGCCGAAACGTATATAGAAATTTAAAAAAACAAGAGTTTTAAGCAATAAAAAATGTGAATTTAAAATCACATTTTTTATTATCAAAATCGTTATTATGAATAAGGATTATTTATTTGAATATGCAAGATTTCCTTCAAAATAAACATTAGAAACTTTGGCTGTATGAATAGTATCGACTGCCATGGTTGAGATGTCTTTATCAATATATATGAAATCTGCATATTTCCCAGTTTCAATTGACCCTCTTTCTTTATCAATCCCTAATAACTTTGCGCCATTTATTGTCATAACATCTAAAGCTTGATTAAATGTAATAAATTCATCTGAAGAGAAAGATCCTATTTCTTCTCCTGGGAAATTATCTTTATTTACTGTTCCATTAATTGCAATTTCAATAAGATCTACGACATTTGTTGCACCTTTTCCAATTGATGGATAATCTGAAGATGAAGCCATGACAATACCTCTATTAAGTTGAGATTTTAAAGGATAACCATGTTTGTACCAATCAAGCGAAGGGAATTTAGATTCGATGTCTTTGTCTCCATCAAATCCTTCACTTGATTTTACATAGTTACGCCAACCAATATTAGTTGCAGAAGATATGTTGTGTTTGGCCATTAAATCCATTGTATTAGTTGTAAGACCAAAACAATGGCCTAATGAGTTTTTAACACCTTTTTGAGCAGTACTTTCTGCATTAACCATAGCATTTACAACTTGTGCAGTTGCAGCATCACCTGAAGCGTGAACATGAACTGAAATGCCTTTTTCATTTGCTGTCTTAACAAGATAATTCATTTGCTCATCTTGCCAAACTTGAGTTCCATGTGTTCCATCTTTATATGAGTCAGTTATCCAACCAGACATTGACTCAACACATTCACCATCTGCAAAAAGTTTGATACAGTCTGGATTAAATCTAGTTGTGGTATATTTGTTTTTATATGAAACCATTTCATCAATACATTTTTCATATTCTTCATCAAATGGATCGATTTTGTAAGTTGCTTCTAAACAAATATCTAATCCATATTTTTTATCATATTCGCTAATGCCAATGAAAGCTGATTCACCAAAATATGTTGTATAAGCATCTAAGTAATATGTGTAACCACCAGAATGAAGTTTTTCTTGACCAATTTTTATGGCGTTTTCAAAATCACTAGCAGTAATAAAGTTAGATGTTTTTACAACTTTATTCATAACATAATTCATCGCAACATCAGTTGCTAAACCAAGTAAGTTTCCTTCGTCATCTTTGGAAAAAGTGCCACCTTCAATAACAGTTTCACTAGTCAATCCAGCTTCTTCAATTGTTTTTGAGTTCATAAAAATGTTATGACCAGTATTATCTATTAAAACCATTGGTTTATCATTGCAAATTTTATCTAATTGTTCTCTAATGTTGATTTTGTTTTTAATGTTTGTGAGTTCAACATTATTCCAACCATATGTTAAATAAAGATTAGAAGATGGATTTTTTTCAACAGTTTCTTTTGCAAAATCAAGTAATTTATCAATAGTTTTTACATCTAGGTTAATTAAACCCAATGCTGTTAAAGTCGAAACCATAATGTAATGTGCATGACCTTCAGTGGCTCCAGGCATAACGAAACCATCGCTATAATCTAAAACTTGTGTTGTACCTTGTTTGACATATTTTTTTGCTTCATCTTTAGTCCCGGCATAAATATACTTACCATCTTTTACGGCAAATGCTTCTACATAATCTTGGTTACTATTAGATGTATAAATTTTCCCATAAACAACAGTATCAGCTATAGTGTTTTGTTCGTTACAGCTTGTTAAACTAAATGCGCCTAAAATAGCTGGTATAAGCATTAATTTACAAATTTTATTTTGTTTTTTCATTTTTTCTCCCTTGTTAATGAAATTCTAAATAGATAATCATGTATAATATTTTGTCAAAAAATAAAATTCAGATTCGTGCATTATTATATTAAAATCGTTTTTCTAAGTAAAACTAATAATAATCATTAATTTTTTGTATAATTATGAATTAAGTGGAGGTTTTTATGAAAACTGAGAAATACAATTTAATAAAATCATCGATTTGTTTCGACAAAGATGATTGTTGCTGTGGTTGTTCATCAAATATTGCTGATTATGTTGTTTATGGGAAAATACGCACATCAAATAAAAATCACGATTATGTCGAGGCTTTTGCAGTTAAGGGAGATAAATTTATTTATGTCGGCGATAAAGAAGGTTCTAAGAAATTCATTAAAGATGGCATTACTAAAATAATTGATAAAAGCGATGGTTTTGTAATGGCGGGGGCTACTGAAGGTCATGGTCATTACATTATGTCTGCCGTTATGCAAACAAAAGGATTTATTTCTTATACCAAAACTCTTGAAGAAACTTTTGAATATTTAAAAAATACAATTAAAAATAATCCAAACTCAAACCTTTATCTTACATATGGGTGGGATAATGTAAAATTAGGAAAAGTTAAAGGGACTACCGATGTTAGAAAAATTTTAGATGAAATCTGTTCAAATAAACCTGTTATTATGATTGATGATACTGGTCATAACATTTTTATGAATTCTCTTACAATTGAAAAAGCAGGACTTACAAAAGATACTTCTATTGAAGGCGGATTTATTTCAAAAAACGATGAAGGTAGATTATTAGGTCTTGCTAGCGATATTGCAATGAATTATGTACTTAATAAAGTTTTAAAACCTTCAAATTTCCTTTCACCTAAAGATTTTGAAGAGGCTTTACAAGGTTGTGAACAACTTTTGCATTCTCTTGGATATACATCCTATTTTGATGCATATACATCTTATTTTGGGGAATCAGCTTTTAAAGGCATTAGCGAATATGATAAAAAGCATGGATTAAAAGTATATATTGAAGGTTCATATAAAATAGATCCTTTTGAAGATATCGATAAAGGTCTTGAAGAAACAAAACTTTTCAAGGAAAAATATACAACAAAGAGATTTAAACCAGATATTGTTAAATTATTTGCAGATGGTGAGTGTGTTGAGTCAATGTCTGGATGGGTAATTAAACCATATAAAGATGGAACTTATGGAACTCAAGTTTGGAAAGATGAAGCAATGTTTGAAACAGTTAGAAAAGCAAATGCTATGGGTCTTTCTGTTCATGTTCATACATCTGGTGATGGAGCAACATCACAAGCAGTTAATGCATTTGTTGCAGCAGAAAAAACTGCAAAGGATGGAGTTATTAATTCTTTAGCGCATTCCAGACACATTACAGAAGAAACAAAGAAATTGATGGCTGAACATAAAATCCCATCATCAACAAATATTTGCTGGAGAATTTATCCAAAAATAGAAGAAGAACATATGCATAAAGCTTTTGACTATGATTGGTACATTCATGGTTATCCTATGAAATCACTACTAAACAAGGGAATTATTATGAGCAGTTCTACTGATTTCCCATCAAATGCTGGTGGTCCATGCGATATACCAAATATTATGGAGTTGGCAGTAAATGGAACTGTTGATCCAGAATCTTATCCTTTAGACCAATTAGGACATCTTAGTGAAGATGAACAAATTACATTAGAAGAAGCTCTTGATGTTTTTACCATTAATGGTGCAAAACAATTGGGTATCGAAAATGAACGTGGTTCTATCGAAGTAGGTAAATTTGCTGATTTCCTCTATCTTGATAAAGATCTTACAAAGCTTCCTTTAAACGAAATTCATAAAGCAAAAATTGCAGAAGTCTATTTTGAAGGAAAATTAGTTTATAAGTTATAAAAACCAAAAAGAGGCCGAAACGTATATTAAATTTTAAAAAAATGCACGTATGACATTGGTCATAAAACGTGCATTTTTTATATATTAACTATCTTCTTTTTCGCTCGTTTGAGCCATTGGGTTTGTTCCAGAGAATTGTGAATTATATAACTCTGCGTAGAAACCATTTTTAGCTAACAATTCTTTATGATTTCCGGTTTCAACAATATGGCCTTTTTTCATAACAATAATTAATTTTGCATTCTTAATTGTTGATAAACGATGTGCGATAACGAAAGATGTTCTGTTTTTCATGATGTTATCAAGAGCATCTTGAATTTGTTGTTCTGTACGAGTGTCAACAGATGAAGTTGCTTCATCAAGAATCATAATTTTTGGTTTACTAATAATTGCTCTAGCAATTGTTAGTAATTGTCTTTGACCTTGAGAAACGTTATTTCCATCTTCATTTAACATATAATCAAGTCCACCAGGAAGGGTATCAATGAAGTGTTTAACATGCGCTTGTTTGCATGCATTCAATATTTCTTCATCTGTGGCATTTTGATCGCCATAAAGTAAGTTTTCTCTTATAGTTCCTTTAAATAACCATGTATCTTGAAGAACCATGCCAACAGATCCTCTCAAACAATTTCTTGTATAATCCTTTGTTGATTTGCCATCAAGAACAATCGAACCATTATTTAAGTGATTTGGAATTGTATTAACAATTAAGTTAAGTTTTGCTTGTATTGAAACATCATCCAATAATGATTTATCTGCTTCTTTGCAGCAATTTAGATAATATTCACGGATATTTAATTTAGCTTTTTCAGTGTTTTCTTTGATTGAAAGAGAATCATCATAACTTAAATCTTCAATTTTTTGTGGTTTTAAATTTAATAAGGATGAGATTTGATTCATTATTTTAAGTTCGGTCTTAAGAATTTCTTCTTTTGTTCGAACTGAATTAATTTCATAGAATCTCATAATTAAGTTAACAATGGTGGTTTTTCCAGCGCCTGTAGGGCCAACAATTGCTACTGTATCGCCAGCTTTGACATCTAATGTCCAGTTTTCAATCAATGGTTTTTCATCATTATATTGGAAGTAAACATCATCAAATTTGAAGTTTCCTTCAATTGTTTCTTCGTTGGTTTCTGAGTCTGGAAGGTCTGGTAATTCCTCTTCTTCATCAAGTAAGTTATAAATTCTTTCACCACTTGCTAAAACTGATTGAATAACACTAGCAATTTGTCCTAATTGTTGGAATGGTTGGTTGAATAATCTAAGGAAAATAAAGAATACAATCATTGTTGCTGCATTACTTACAAGACCAGCAACGACAGAAATTCCAACATATGCTAAGTTTTGAATGAAGAATGTTGCAGGGAAAATAAGACCAGATAAGAATTGTGATGAACCATCTGCCTTTCTCATTTCTTCATTTGAAACATCAAATGATGCTTCAATATCTTTTTCTTTATTGAATAATTTAATAATTTTATATCCAGCATAATCTTCTTCAACTTTTCCATTTAAAACACCTAATTCATTTCTATATTTAGTGAATTGTTTTCCACTGAATTTAGAAATAACAAAGACAACGATTAAGGTTAATGGTAGCGAGCAAAGAGCAACCATTGCGAGTTGCCAATTTGTGATAAGCATTGCTATAAGTGAGCCAAGGAATAATGCTATACCAGAGAAGACTTGAGTGATAATTGTTTGTAAGTTTCTTGAAATATTATCAACATCGTTTGTTCCAATTGATAAAGTATCGCCATAGGCCGTTCTATCAAAATATGATAATGGTAATTTATCTAACTTAACTTGGATTTTATCACGCATTTCATATGCATAATCAGCAGAAATTGATGCGGATAAGAATTGGGATAACCAACTCAAAAGTGCACTAATAACGTAAATCCCTAAAACAATACCAAATTTTTGAAGGAATAAACTCCAAACAATATGTAATGTTTGATCTCCTCCAATTGTGAACATTGATTTCATTGTTGTTTCGTTTAGGATGTCTTGCAAATAAATAGGTGATAAGACACTTAAAACCGCTGATCCAATTGAAAGTAATATAACAACTATTATAAGTGGCAATTCATGTTTAAAATCTTTTATCATTCTAGAAGCGGTTTGTTTACTATTTTTTGGTTTAACCATAGTTCTTTCCATACGTGGCATAATTATTTACCTCCTTCTAAAACTGCAGCTTCATTCATCTTGATAGTTTTTTCAATTTCTTCAGCATCAAGTTGAGATTTAACAATATCTTGATAAACTTTGCATGTTTTTAATAATTTTTCGTGTTTTCCTTGACCAACGATTTGACCATCATTGATGACTAAAATATTATCAGCATCTAAAATTGAAGAAACACGTTGAGCAACAACAATAATAGATGAATCTTTTGCATATGTTTTTAATGCAGCTCTTAATTTTGCATCAGTTTTAAAATCAAGAGCACTAAAACTATCATCGAATACGTATATTTCTGGTTTTCTAACTAAAGCACGAGCAATAGCAAGTCTTTGTTTTTGTCCGCCAGAGAAGTTTTTTCCGCCTTGAGCAACATATGAATCTAATTTATCTGGAAGTTTATTAATGAAGTGTTCGGTTTGGGCAACACTCAACGCAGCATTTATCTCTTTATCGGTTGCATCTTCTTTACCAAAACGGATATTTTCTTTAATTGTTCCTTTAAATAAAACAGCTGTTTGAGGAACAAAACCTAATTTGTCTCTTAGCATCTTTTGTGGATAATCTTTGACGTTAACTCCATCAACTAAAATATCACCTTCAGTTGCGTCATAAAATCTTGGAATTAAGTTAATAATGCTAGATTTACCAGATCCAGTTGAACCGATAATAGCAGTGACTGAACCAGGTGAAGTTTTGAAATTAATATGCGAAATAACAGGAGTTTTTGCATCTGGATATGTAAAACTTACATTTTTAAATTCAAGAACACCTTTTGTTGGATTAGCTTTGAGTTTATTAATTTCTTCTTCAGATAACTCTTTTTCTTTAATAGTACTAACAGTATTTAAAACTTCGTTAATACGTCTATTAGAAGCACTTGCTTGAGGAATCATGACAAATAACATAGCAAACATTAAGAATGACATCATAATATTCATTGAATATTGAGCTGCAATTGCAACGTTAGTCAATGTTGTTCCTAAAACTTGTGAGCTGTCACTAGTTAATTTCAACCCATCTAGTAAATAGAAGCCTAAAGCATAAATTCCAATGAAGCAGAAGTTGAAGACAACGTTAATTACTGGATCAGCAACACTCATTACTCTTTGAACTTTAATAATGGTTTTTCTCATAACATCATTTGCATTATCAAATTTATGGTATTCAGTTTGTTGTTGATTATATGCACGAACAACACGGATTCCAGTTAAGTTTTCTCTCAAAACAATAGTAACGTTATCGATTGATTCTTGAATCTTTTTAAATAATGGAGTTGCAAAATGTAATAAAACTATAATGCCAACAGCAATTAAAGGCATGCAAATTGCTAAAATAATTGAAAGTCTTGCATCCATTGCTATTATTTTAACAAAAGCAATAATCATATATGTTGGTGACATAATAAGAGTTCTAATTGACATAGCAACTAAGTTCTTAATTTGTTCAATATCGTTTGTAGTTCTTGTAATTAAAGTAGCAGTGCCAAATTTGTTGTAATTTGATAAAGATAAAGAGTTAACCTTATAGAAAACTTCTTGTCTCATAAATTTACCAACAAATGCACCAAGCCATGCTGCAAAAAAGTTTTGAACGACTGCACAAAGTGCGATACCAGCAGCAATTAACAACATCCAGCCACCAGTTTCTAAAATTCCTGAATTCATAGCATCTTTTGTTATTGTTCCGCTTGCGTATTGGCTCATTAAAGTTTGAATGTTTCCCATTTTTTCAGGAAGCGTTAATTGTAAATAACATTGAGCAATAATACAAGCAGCAACAAAAAGGACTACGTACCATTTTTTAAATAAAATTTTAATAACCTTTTTCATTAAAAACCCTTCTTTCTAGTAAATATATTCATAATGACATCATCATTAGGAATTAAATCTACATTTGATTTATTTCTCATTTTCATAAAGGAAATACCGACTACACAACTTATATATGTAAGCAAAATTTCTTCAGGAACTCCAGGAGTTACTTCTCTTCTTTTTTGGCCTTCTTTTATTTCTTTTAAAGTTTTCTTAAGAACTGGATGATTACTCAATTCGTTTTTTAAATCTTTATAAGAGTTTATAGAAGTTAGAAGTTCTGAGAATTCCCAATAAACAAAGAAACATGCTGCAGGCTCAGTTTTTATAATTTGAAGCAACATTTGAACAGATTTTTCAATAAATTCATATCCTTTTAAGTGAGGATTGTTTAGCATTGAATCAGCTTCATCTCTTTTTTCTTTGCCTTCTTCATAAAATTCATTTTTGATAGCTTCTTTTGTATCGAAGTAATGATAAAAAAGACCATGAGATATACGACATTTTTTGCAAATGTCATCAATGGATACGTTGTCGTATCCTTTTTCACAAAATAAGGCAAGAGCAGCTTTTAGAATTTGGGACTTTCTTCTGTCCTTAATTTTCTCGTTTTGTTTGTTGGTTCGTGGCATAGTTTTTCCTTTCGAAATGTAATTTTAAACTGATTGACTGATTAGTCAATAAAAAATTAAAATTTATTATTAAAAAGTCATTTTATAGCATTGGATTAGGTGTGTCATATATGACATGTAAAAAACCATATATGAAACTTTATATTTTAAAAATTTAAATGTATTATATTGTCATGAAATTAATAGTTGGATTAGGAAATCCTGGTAAAAAGTATGAAAAAACCAGGCACAATGTTGGGTTTGAAACCATTGATAAATTTGGTGAATCTTTAGGATTAAATATTGAAAAAGAAGATTTTAAAGGTTTATATGCAAAGTGTAAATATATGGGAAATGATTTAATTTTATTAAAGCCTTTAACATATATGAATTTATCTGGAGAATCGATTTTAGATTGTGCACAATATTTTAAAATTGAACCAGAAGATATATACGTTATTTATGATGATATGGATTTTGCTCCTGGCGTAATGAAGATGAAAGAAAACGGCAGTAGTGGCGGACATAATGGAATTAAATCTATCATCAGTTGTTTAGGTACCGATAAATTTGTTCATGTGCGTGTTGGCACAGGAGCACCTACTTATGACACAATTGATTATGTTTTAGGGAAACCATCAAAAGAAGAAAGGCCTCTTATTGATGAAGCGGAAAATAGAGCTATTGAAGCGATTAAAACCGCTCTAAAAGAAGGAGTGCCAAAAGCTATGTCTTTATATAATAGATAAGAAGGGAGAATCGTTGATTAATTTAAAAAACTTGGCAATTGATGAATTCAAAACAGCCCCTACAGATAGTAATGTAGGTCATTTTGTAGTGGATTCATTTGTTGGGACAAGCTTTCTTGCTTTGAACTTATATAAAAAAACAGAAGATAATATTTTAATTTATTGTGCAAATAATTTTGAAGTTAATGAAATGTATAATTCTTTATCAACTTTTATTAAATCAGATGACATTATAACTATTCCAAGTGATGAATTATTAAGGGTCGAATATCTAAGTGAATCAAAAGAAATGTTGGCTCAACAAATATATGGATTATATAGTTTGTTAGGAGCTAGTCATAAAATAATCATTCTTGCTCCATCTTCTTTATATAAATTTTATCCATCTAAAGAATTATTTACGAAATCGTGTTTAAAACTTAAAGTTGGTGAAACATACGATTTCAACAAATTAAAAGAACAATTACAAAACATTTGTTATTCTAGAGTCCAAAAAATAGATCAATCTCTTCAATATGCAATTAGAGGAGATATTGTGGATATTTATTCGTTAAATTATGAAAATCCAATTCGTATTGAATTTTTTGGTGATGAAATTGAAAGTATAAGGTTCTTTTCAATTGCTAATCAAATTTCTTATGAACAAGTTAATGAAGTTACAATATTACCAGCTTCTTTGATTCTTTTTACTCTTGAAGAAAAAAGCAAGATCGAGAACAAAATTAAGAACGTTTTATTAAAGAATAAAGATGTTTTATCTCCTCAAATTTTTCAAGAATTAGTAAGCCAAACAGAAGAAGACATTGAAGATTTAAAAACCTCTAATTTAAATTCTAAATTTTATAAGTATTATGGTTTCTTAAAAGAAGATAAATGCAATTTGCTTGATTATATATCAAATTCCTTCAAAGTTATTGTTAATAATGAAGATGATTTTTTTAACTCTAAAAATAATATATTTTCTGAGAGTGAAGCCTTTTTAAATGAATTATTTAAAGAAGGAAGGTCTATTTCAAATTTAAAATATTTTAATAATGAAATAAACATTTTTAATAAGTCAAAATATATTTATTATTTAAATAATTTTTATCTTCATTCTGATTCAATTCAATTAGATTTGGTTTCTAATTCTTTATATAGTTCTAGAGATATTGATATCACAAGACTTTTAGAAATGTATGTCAAAAACGATTATAAAATTTTATGTTTATTAGAAAACAAAGAACAAATAAGCAAAATAATATCATGTATAGATGAATTAAAATTCACTTATGCATTGACTAAAGATTTTGATTTAGATGAAACAAAGAATATATCCTTAACGATAAATTCATTTCCAAAAGGATTTGAATTTAAAGAAAAAAAGATTGTTGTTTTAACAAGCAAAGAATTGTTTGGCTTTAGAAGACATGTATCAACATATTCTTCAAAATTTAAAGAAGGAGTTGTTATCGAAAGTTATCAAGATCTACAACCTGGAGATTATGTCGTTCATGAAAAAAATGGTATTGGAAGATTCACGGAAGTTTCTACGTTAGAGATTAACGGGAAACATGAAGATTTTATTAAAATTCAATATGATGGAACGGATGTTTTATATGTGCCTTTATATAGAGTTTGTAGTGTAATTAGAAAATATGTTGGTAAAGATGGTTATGTCCCAAAATTGAATAAACTATCAGGAAATAAATGGGAAACTACAAAGAAAAAAATCAAGGAAAGAATTAATGTTTTAGCGGAAAGATTAATGGACCTTTATAGCGCAAGAGCGAAAGTTAAAGGAGTTTCTTTTAAGGGAGACGGCGAAATTGAGGCGGCTTTTGCAGCGGATTTTGAATATGAGTTAACGAAAGACCAACAAAAATCACTTGAAGAAATCTATAAAGATATGGAAAGCGAAACTCCAATGGACAGGCTTCTTTGTGGAGACGTTGGATTTGGCAAAACAGAGATTGCTTTTAGAGCCGCTTTTAGAGCAATTATGAATGGTAAGATGGCAATTATTTTATGTCCAACAACCCTTCTTGCAAGGCAACATTATGAAGTTGCTTTAAAAAGGTTTAGTAAATTTAAGGTGAAAATTGCACTTTATTCACGTATGACTACTCTTCAAGAAAGTAAGAATATTGAATCATTAATAAAAGATAAGAAAATAGATTTATTAATTGGAACTCATAAAGTTTTATCAGATAAGATCGATATTTCTAATTTAGGTCTTTTAGTAATTGATGAAGAACAAAGATTTGGTGTTGAACAAAAAGAAAAAATAAAAGAAAAAAGCAAGTCTATTGATGTTTTAACTTTATCTGCAACACCTATTCCAAGAACATTACAATCATCGCTTGTTGGTCTAAAACAAGTTTCAACAATAACTACCCCTCCTAAAGAAAGGGTTGCTATCCAAACTTATGTTATTCCATATGATAAAAATGTTGTTAGGGAATTAATTAAGAGAGAATTATCACGACACGGTCAGATATTTTATATTCATAATGATATCGCAACAATTTATGAAACGTGTGATAAATTGCAAAAATTAGTTCCTGAATGCAAAATTGGAATTGTTCATGGAAGAATGGACAAAGAAGATGTAAATAACACCATGCAAGATTTCTACGACAATAAAATAAATTTACTTTTAGCGACTTCAATCATTGAAAATGGTATTGATGTTGAAAATGCAAATTTGATGTTAATTGAAAATGCCAATGCTTTTGGCCTTGCTCAACTTTATCAAATTAAAGGAAGAGTAGGTAGAGGAGATAGATTAGCATTTGCTTATTTAATGATTAATAAAAATAAAGAAATTAACGAAGATGCAAAAAAACGACTTGAAGCTATTCAAGATTTTACCGCTTTAGGGAGCGGTTATAAAATTGCTCAAAGAGATTTATTAATTCGTGGTGCTGGAGATATTTTAGGACCTGAACAAGCAGGGTTTATTGATGCAGTTGGTATAGATATGTATATTAAATTGCTAAACGAAACGATTGAAGAAAAGAAAACCGGAATTAAGAAAGCCGAATCAATTAAGATTCATAAAAATCTTGGCATTGATGCATATATTCCATCGACCTATGTGTTAGAAAATGAAAAAATTGAGGTTTATCAAAAAATATTAAACTGTAATAGTTTTGATGAATTAAAGAACACAGAAAATAATTTAAGAGATATATATGGGCCAATGCCAGACGGAACAAAATTATTATTCTTAAAACGTGAGCTAGACATTTATTTAGAAAAAGAAGAATTTAAAGATTTAAATGAATATCAAGACCATGTTGATTTGGTTTTATCAACTAAATTTAGTGATCTTGAAGGGATAGGAACAGCATTATTTACTGCTCTAATTTCCTATTTAAAAGAAATTAAGATATCGTTTGTGAATAAAGAAGTTAATATAAGCATAAAGAAGAGGGGGGATTGGGTAGACTTGTTATTGAAGATATGTAACATTGTTGATAATTTGTATGAATCTACTAGAAAGGCAAAAACAGTATATGAGGCTTGATAAATATTTAAAATTAACAAGATTAATTAAAAGAAGAACAGTTGCAAAAGAATTGCTTGAAAGAGGTATCATTACAATCAATGAAAAAGTTGCAAAACCTTCTACTGAAGTTAAAGTTAATGATGTTTTGGTGTTACCTTTAGGTAGACACAAACTAACCGTTAAAGTTTTAAACGTTGTTGATTATTGTAAGAAGAATGAATCAAGAACATTATATGAAATTTTGAAGGATGAAATTATAGAAGACAATGATCCAATTGAATTTGAATAAGAATGAAAAATATATTTTAGCTTGTTCATATGGTCCTGATTCCATGTGTCTTTTTGATTTGCTTTTAAAGGGTAATTATGACTTTGAAATTGCTCATGTTAATTATCATTTAAGAGAAGAAGAACCAAAAGAAATGGAAGATATGAAAGCCATTTGTAAAGACTACAATATTAAACTTCATGTCATCGATGTTTTTATGCCAGAAGGAGCTAATGAGGAAGGTTGGGCAAGGGAAATTCGTTATGATTATTTCGATCAGCTTGCAACTAAACTTAATATTTTTAATGTATTGGTTGCTCATAACGAAGATGATTTGATTGAAACTTATTTATTGCAAAAAAAGCGAAATAATGTTGTCTCGTATTATGGGTTAAGAAAAGTGATGAAATATAAAAATATTAATGTGATTAGACCGCTTCTAAGTTACAAAAAAAGTGAATTACAAAAATATTGTGACGAAAATAAAGTTCATTATGGCATAGATTGGTCAAACTTTGATGTATCATATGAAAGAAATGATATACGTAAAAATGTAGTAAGCTTAATGAAAGATAAAGATCGAGAAATTACACTTAGAGAAATTAAAAAATTAAACAAAGAAAAAGAAGAACAAAAATCACAAATTTTAAAATTGGTTGAGAAACGTGGTGGTTTTTTTGCAAAAAATGCAGAATCAATATCTAGTGAAGATATGCAATTATTACTTATTCATATTCTTGAAAATAAAGGTGTTTATTATCCAATTTCTAGAGATTTTGCAAAGGAATTTTTGAATGTAATTAAAAGCAACAAAAATTGGCATTTAAAACTGAAAGAAAACATTTATTTATGTATCGATTATGGTTTTGTTGATGTCTATGTTATTTTAATGCCAAGATACAATTTTAAAATTGATGAACTCGAACCATATTTTAAATTAAACAAAAAATCTGATTTATATGAAAAAATCATAAATGAAACTAAATGTGTCAAATGTGGTTTAAATACGAACGAATCGTATAAATTGCGAAATGGCGTAACGAAAAAAATTGGCAGATGCTTTATTGATTGGAAAATGCCGTATGTTTATAGGATTATATGGCCAGGAATATATGATACAAATGATAATTTAATTTATGTTCCTCGGTACCAAAAAAATGTTAAAAATAACGAATTTATGTTCCTCGATATCAAAAAAATGTTAAAAATAGCGAAAATTCACCATTAAAATTTGATTTAAAAAAATTTGTGAAATAATTTGCTTTATGCTTTATAAAATAAAGCAACTATTATAAAATATATCCACGTGTTGAAAGGAGAGACGAATGAACAACAAAAAGAAATCTGGCTGGATAACATTCTTAATTTATCTTGTAATCGCAGTTTTTAGCGGTGCAATTATTTATAGTATTGTGACAAATTTAAATAACCAATATCGTTCAATTACAACTGGTTCGCTTTATAAATTAGCTTATGATAATACGGATAAATATGAAGTTTATGCTGCTGATATCGTTACAAATAGTGATCGTGTCACATTAAATCTTGAAGTTAAAGATACATCAACTAGCAGTACAAATTATTATACAATCACAATTTCAGATGAAACTTATTATAGAACACCTGGAACTGGATCTGCTTACGAAGGGAAAGCTAGTATTCGCGAAGAAATTTATCAGCAAGTCTTCAAAAACAATCCTGAAGATTATGCAAGTAAATATAACGAAACCCCATATACAGAAAATATTTTCTTAAGTTGGTTACCAACTATTATTTCAACAGTAGTTATTGTTGGAATTGCAATTTTCTTCTTTAGATTCTTAATGCAATCTGCTGGCGGAAATAAACAAGCTTTAGATTTTAATAAATCAAGAGCTAGAAGAGTTGATAATTCAAAAATTAGATTTAAAGATGTTGCTGGATGCGATGAAGAAAAAGCTGAGATGGTTGAAGTTGTTGACTATCTTAAAGATCCAAAGAAATACACCAAATGTGGTGCTAAATTACCAAAAGGTTTATTACTTGTAGGGCCTCCAGGAACTGGTAAGACCTTACTTGCAAAAGCTGTTGCCGGCGAAGCAAACGTTCCATTCTACTCAATTTCTGGTAGTGATTTTGTTGAAATGTTTGTTGGTGTTGGTGCTGGTAGAGTTAGAGATTTATTTAAGACTGCAAAACAAAATGCACCATGCTTAATTTTTATTGATGAAATTGATGCTGTCGGTCGTCAAAGAGGTGCCGGTTTAGGTGGAGGAAACGATGAACGTGAACAAACCCTTAACCAATTACTCGTTGAACTTGATGGCTTTGAAGAAAATAGCGGTATTATTGTAATTGCCGCTACAAATAGAAGTGATGTATTAGATCCTGCATTACTTAGAGCTGGTAGATTTGATAGACAAATTACCGTCAATTTACCAAATAGGGATGGTAGAGAAGCAATTTTCAAGGTTCATGCTCAAGGCAAGAAGATTGATCCAAGTGTTGACTTCAAAGCTCTTGCAAGAAGAACGGTTGGTTTCAGTGGTGCTGATATTGCAAATATTTTAAACGAAGCTGCAATTTTAGCTGTTAGGGGAAAACGTGAAACTGTAACAATGGCCGATATTGATGAAGCTATTGATAGAAGAATTGCTGGACCAGCAAAATCAAGCAAAGGTCTTAATGATATTGAGAGAAAAGAAGTTGCTTATCATGAAGCTGGGCATGCTGTAATAGGCTTAACTTTACCTCATAGTGATAAAGTTAGAAAAATTACAATTATTCCTCGTGGGAATACTGGTGGACATGTTCAAATGGGACCAGATGATGATAGATTCTTACTTACCAAGAATGAATTAATTGCGGAGATTACTGGATTACTTGGTGGTAGAACTAGCGAAGAGATTTTCTTTAAAGATGTTACAACTGGTGCGAGTAACGATATTGAAAGAGCAACTCAAATCGCTCGTTCAATGGTTGTTGAATATGGTATGTCTTCTCTTGGACCTATCCAATATGAAAGAAATACTGGTAGTGTCTTCTTGGGAAGAGATTATACAAATGCACAAAGAAATTTCTCAAGCACAGTTGCTGAAGAAATTGATAAAGAAATTCGTAAGATTATTGAAGATGCTCATAAACAAGCATATGACATACTTACCGAAAGAAAAGATGATGTAATTTTAATTGCTGAAACACTTCTTCAAAATGAAACAATTAACGAAGAAGAAATTGACTATTTATTAAAGAATAGAAAAATGCCTGACGAAGCAGTTAAGCAATCTGAATCAGCTAGAAGTTTAACACCTGAACAAGAAGAGAAAAAGGATCTTAAAGTTGAGGAAGAAACTGAAAAAGAAATTAAAAAGGAAGAAGCTGAAGAGAAGAAATCATCTGAAAATAAAAAAGAAGATAAGTAAATATGTCTTTTAAAATTGGTGATGTAGAAATTAAAGGAAAAGTTATTCTTGCCCCTATGGCAGGAATAACTTCTTTTAGTTATAGAAAATTCATGAAACAATTTAATCCAACTTTAACTTATACCGAAATGATAAGTGATTGTGGGTTGATTTATGAAAACCAAAGAACATTAAATTATTTAAAAACCGATGGGAGTGATAGACCTTTAGCGGTTCAATTATTTGGTGGTAATAAAGAAGAACTTGTCAAAGCGATTGATATAATTGAAAATGCTGGATATGAATATGATATTTTAGATTTAAATTTAGCTTGTCCTGTCAATAAGGTAATTAGAAATAATGGCGGAAGTAGCTGGTTAAAAGACCAAGAAAAACTTTATAAGATGGTAAAAGCAGTTGTAGAAAAAAGCAAAAAACCAGTTTCATGTAAAATTAGACTTGGATTTGATTCAATTAATGTTGAAGAAACTGTTCAAACTTTAGAAAAAGCCGGAGCGAGTTTTATTGCAATCCATGCAAGAACTAGGTCTCAAGCATATAGTGGCAAAGCGGATTATGAAAAACTAAAGAATATTAGAGACTTAATCAATATACCATTTTGTATAAGTGGGGACATATTTACAGTAGATGATGCTCTAAATGCATTAAAAATCACTCGTGCCGATGCTGTAATGGTAGCAAGAGGTGGAGTTGGAAACCCTGAATTAATAACCAATATAAATTTAGCTTTAGATGGAAAGTTATTTGATGAAAATTTGGATTACAAAAAACAATATAAATATTTAAAAGAGTATGTAGGGTATCTTGTTAATGAATATGGCGAATCTAGAGCAGTCTCTTTATTAAGAGGAATCGCCCCTAAATTTTTCATTAAATTACCAAACAGTAAACAATTAAGAATTGAATTAGCATCAACTATTAAAAAAGAACAAGATATTTATGATATTTGCGACAAATATATAAAATAAACCAAAAGAAATTCAAATTAAATTTATGTATAATAGGTAGGCGAGGAAAAGATTATGGAAGAAAAATTAAATGATCAAGAGTTAGTTAGAAGAGAAAAACTTCAAAAATTAAAAGATATGGGTGTTGATCCATATGGTGAAAGATTTGATAGAACTGACAATTCGAAAACTTGTAGAGAAAAAATCGAAAACAAAACAAATGAAGAATTAGAAACAAATCAAGTATATGTGACAATTGCTGGAAGAGTCATGCAAATTAGAAAAATGGGGAAAGCAAGTTTCTTCAATATTCAAGATAGAGAAGGCAAGATGCAATGTTACATTTCTATTGATACAGTTGGTCAAGAAAGTTATGAAGTTTTCAAAACCAGTGATATTGGTGATTTAGTTGGTGTTTATGGAAGAATGATGTTAACAAGAACTGGCGAACCAACTATTAGAGTTGAAAAATACACTTTCTTAAC
>CAVEUG010000017.1:0-818 GCA_963618895.1 Slackia isoflavoniconvertens
ATTCCTAATATATCGTGTGATTTTGAATTTCTTGCAGCAATTAATGAGATACATTTTGACAAGAAATCTAGGATTGAAATAAATGAAAGTCAAAATGAGCCAATAACATATTTAATGCAAACGCATTTAATCAATATAATCTATCTTTATCGTTCATTACTTGAACACGTTATCAAGATGCCGTGTAGCCTTAAAAAGATTTACACAGCTTAAAAACGTGTTATTAATTTTAGTAATTATCTAGTATATTTTAAGTATTTGAATTTTGCTTGATTTTCAATGTTATTTACCTTAATTATTTGATATTTTATGAATTTTAAATTTTACCTTCTTTTAAAAATATACGATGTCGTCGATATTTTATATGTTTTTACTTAACATAATAGATATTATACGAAGTAGATATATACTTAAAATTGGCCCATAAATTTGGAGATTATGGGCTCTAGATAATTACATTATCACTATTTTGTTTTAATTATCTCATCTAAAGCTAGTCTTTCACGTTCAGCTCTGGTTAATATATGAACAACAATATCATTAAGATCGACAATAACCCATCTAGAATCATTTCGACCTTCTACATGGTTAATTTTTATTTTCAATTTTTCAGCAGCTTCTTCAATAGCGTTTTCAATACCAAAAAGATTACGCTCATTTAAGGCTGTACAAACGATTATCGCATCACAAAGAGGATTTACACCTCTTACATCATAGAATTTGATATCTTCGGCTTTTCTATCTTCGATAGCTTTCATAATTTCTTTTTCAATTTTATTCATTTTTATTATCCTCCATTAAATCATCATTTAAGTAAC
>CAVEUG010000017.1:828-15361 GCA_963618895.1 Slackia isoflavoniconvertens
CACTCTAAACAACATTTAGTTAGTTTGTTGTTGCTAGGATCTCCACTATTTTCATTTAAAAATTTAATATTTTCTTTTAAAACTTCAACAAAACCATCACTATAATTTTCTTCGCAATGTCGAATCATCATACCACTATCATAACCACGTGTAGGTTCAATTTTATCCGATGCATAGATAACTTTTTGAATTGGAGACATGTTTTTATTTCCTGTGCAATGAGTTAATATTGCATTGTATACATCTTCTGAAATTTTTGGAAATAATTGCTTTGCTAAAAATGCTCCAATAAATTGATGATAAGACCACGAAGGCATATCGATATAACTTCTATAATACTTTTCAATATAATTTAAAGAATCAATCTCATTAATATGCTTGCCTATATCATGAAGTAATCCAGCAATAAAGTACTCATCTGGTCGAATTAATTTATTATTTATAGCAATTTTATATGCTGTTTTTGCTACACTAATAGAATGATTTAATCTATGACCTTTTATATATTGTTCAATAATTTTCATGAAATATAAATTATTACGGATTATATAATCTATTACTGGTTCACAAGTAGACAAATTCTTTAAATCTCTAATATCGCTTGAAAGAATTGAACCTTTGTCTTTTAGATTAAATTTCATTTTAAATTTAATTATTTTTTCTTTGTTTAATAATAATGGTTTTTCATCATGTATTAATAAATAAAGATTGTCTTTTCCACTATTTTCATAATCTTCAAAAAGTTTGACCAAATCGATAGAAAATCTATATTTCTCATTTAATATTGAATCTATTTCATAATTAATATTTAAGTCTTTTAAAGCAAGTTTTATCATTGCCTCCCTATCTTTTAAACAAGAAAATTTTGAGTATGGCAAAACTAAAAAGAATTTAGTGTTTGAATCATTAAATTCTTTTATATCATTGATATTTAAATTATTGATTGGATCAAATGAAGATATATAAATAATATTTCTCATAAACTAGAATTTTATTGAATTAGCTAATTTAGGATTTTTTCTATATAACAATGCAGTATTGCCAATAATTTGTACTATTTCACAATGCAGCCCACTACTAATATCTAAAACTAATTCTTCTAAAGGCGTTGATTGTATCGCACTTTTCAAGAATGAAATTTTAATGAGTTCGTGCTTAATTATCGCATTATTAAGCATATCAATAACATTATTATCGATAGTTCCTTTTCCGACTGGAAATTTTAAAATTTTATTTTGTTGAGCATATTTCTTTAATGCAGCTTTTTCCTTTGTATTTAACATTATTTAATCTTACTACGTGTTGTATATACGTAGACTCCTTTTGGTACGAAAACACGGAAAGTTTGTTTATTCCCGATAAAATGGAACCATCCTAAACCTAAAATTCCTAAGTCACGGTCGCCATCTTCTTGAATAGTTAAATCATAAACATCAAAATTAGCAAAAGTTTTAAGTTTTTCGTAGCAAGGCTTTAATGAATGTTTTACTAAAACATTTTGAAATTTTTCTTCGCCCAATTTCGTTGTTTTTAATTCAACTTGTTTAGAACAATAAACGTTAATATTTGTTTGTTCGCCTTCTATCAATTCAATTAAAGCTAAACCACCAAACATGATAGATGCATTCTTATTTAATTTGTAATTTCTAGCAACTAAAGGCTTTGTTGGAATAATCTTTTTAGAAACTGAAAAATCCATTTTACTAATTAATGAATTATCAATTGGTAATCCAGGCATTTCATAAATATAATGTTGATTTCCAAGAGGGATTTTAAATCCTCTTAATTTTGTATTTGGAAATGTATAAGTAATGATGAATTCGTTAGTTTTGTTATCAAAATTCTTTAATAATTCTTGAATTAACATTGATTTTCCACTAATACTTGCACCAACAAAATAGACATCTTTTCCTTTGCCTAATTTTTTGATTTTCTTATACATTAAATCAATATTATAGCCTTCTCCTTGAGTTGAAGTTAAAACTACATCTTTAACATCAAGTTTGGCAACTCTTAATCTATGTTCAATATACTTAATTAAATCATCATCATTAATATTTTCTGGAAATAAATCGCGTTTATTGCCTATTGCTAATACATCGCATCCATGAAGTTTTTCGTTAACATCGCTAATAAAAGAACCCTCAAATGAAAATAAATCAACAACATACACTACCAATGCTTTCTTATCTTTAATTTGATTTAAAATTTCATAATAATCAGCATCAATTAAAACCTCTTGAGGAATTTCTTGCTTTTCGCTTTTATAACAAGCATCGCAAAGCAACAAAGCGTCATCTGAATATTTGTTAACAACAACAGAACTAATATACCCAGGTTTATTTGGATCAGTTTCTTGAAGTATTGCTCCACAATGATAACAACGTTTAACTTTACTAATATTTGGCATAGATTTCCCTCCAATCTGGTGCTAATTTACCTTTTAAAATCTTTTTTCTATAGTGTTTATCGATTTTACGATTAATAAAGGTAACAACTTGATCTTTTTCTGTTAGTCTTTCAGTTAATAATGACTTTAAATGTGCATTATTTGCACAAAATATATCAGTCATTATCTGATCGCCTATTATTATAGATGAATTCGCATCAATTTTCTTGTAATTAATATATTTTTTTATTGTAAAAGGAAATGGTTTATTAGCTCTATATACATATTCAATGTTTAATGGCATTGCGTACTTAGAAACTCTTTCTTTGCTATTATTACTTAAAATAATTGGCACTAAACCAGCACTTTTCATCTTATTAATAAGCTCTATAGTTTTTAATGAAGGAACAGGTGTATGTGGCCCATCAAGCGTATTATCTAAATCCAAAAATAAATATCGAATATTCATTTTTTTAAAGAAATCCAAATCTACTTCATAAATGGATTTTGCTTGAAAGGATGGCACATATTTCTTCATGCAATAATTATAAAATATAAGTTTTATAAATAATAGATTGTAAATGATTTTTTAATGATTTTATATTACAATAAGTTCATGCAAAGAAATTCAAAATTGCAAAACGAAATTGCTAGATTTTTTGGAGCTGTTGGCCTTTTTTGGACAATGGTTTCTCCAGTTTTATGTTTAGGAATACCATTTTTGGTAATTGGTTTGATATTATCAATCAAAAATAAAGATACATCTGATGGTCTAACAAATATTCTTTTTAATGGTATTAGTATAATTTTAGTAATTTTTTATATGATTTTTGTTTTAATAGCTAATTTTAAATAGATATTAATCGCCCATATCATCAAATATAGAAATCTGTTCATAGGTTTCTTTTTTATTTGAATTTTCTTCTTTTGGAGATTCAAAAGAATTCGATAAATCTATAGGTTGATCATCGATATTTTCAACAGGCATTGGTTTATCGGGTTTAACTTCTATTTTTAAATTTCCATCGATTACATCAACATTTTTAACATAAATTTTATCAATTTGAGCCTTAGAATCAATATTCATATTTGTTTTACAATATTTATCAACTGGAGTTAAATAAAATTCATTAATTGAAGTTTCTAAAACAGTTCCATCACTCATCAAACAATCAAGAACTATTGGTTCATCTTTATTTATTATTTTTTGAGCATAAACAAGACTATGAACATCTGATTTAAACGATTTGAAAGCTACTTGTGTTCTACCTAATCTCTGAGTTAAGTATGGACAAGAATTATCATAAATACGATACATTTTATTGTTTGTTACAAGCAAAATCTTTGATTTTTCATCTTGTCTAAAGGCAAATAATGCCTTAACTGTCGAGTTTTTAAGCGTAGATATGCCTTTTACACCACTAGTTTTTAAACCGGTATCTGTAATTTCGTTTTCATTAAAATAAGTGATATTTCCCTTTTCGGTTAAAATCAAAAGATTTGAATTACCAGATAATACAGCAACATCCACTACTTCATCATCTTTTAACAAACGCATACAAGTAATTGGTTTGGAATATCTTGTTGAATAAAATTCATTTAATTGAGTTTTCTTTATTTGACCATTTTTGGAGACTAAGCAAATGCTTGTTTTTATATCGAAATCTTTAACGATAATGCATTTAATAATAAATTCATCAAAAGGTAAGTTAGTTAAGTAATTAACATGTTTTCCTTGATCTTTATATTTACCTTCATCAATATCACAAACTTGTATATAAAGATAATTACCTTTGTTGGTAAAAGCAAGGATATAGTCGGCAGTATTGCATAATGCAGACATCATTAAAACATCGCCATCTTTAATCTTTGGCAAATCTCCATTACTTGCATCATGTGATTTTACTGAAGATCTATTAATGTAACCATCTTGAGTTAAACTTACATAACAATCTTCTTTAATAATTAAAGCACGTCTATCAATAACGAGTTTTGTTTCACCACTATCTTCGATTAATGTTTTTCTAGGTGTTCCATATTTTTTTGAGATGGCTTTTAAGTCATCTACAATAATATGTTTAACTTTTAATGGAGAGTTAATTGTTTCGGTATAATCTGCAATTTGTCGCTCTAATTCATTCTTTTCATTTATATAAGTAGTAACATCGGTATTGCTTAACTTATATAAACGCATCATAACGATTGCTTCTGCTTGTTCATCGGTAAATCCAAATTTATTCATTAAATTGGTTTTTGAATCTTGTTTATCTTTACTTGAACGAATTACCGCAACGACTTCATTTACTATTGAAACTGCTTTAATTAATCCATCAACAATTAATAATCTATCTTGAGCTTTCTTTAAATCATATTTTGTTCTTCTTAAAATAATAGTATTTTGGAAAGTTAAAAAATCATCTAAATAGTTTAATATTGGTAAGAATTTAGGAGTTTTTTGGTCGATTGCGACCATATTCGCACTATATGAAATCTTAAGTTGGGTTTTACTTTTTAAATAGTTTAAAACAACTTTAGGATCAATTTCTTTTTTAAGATCAACAACAATCTTTACATCATCACCTGCTGTTTCATCTATAACATCTAAAATACCATCAATTTCCTTTGATTTCTTGATTTTATCAATTGAATAAACAAGGTTAATTTTAACTACTCCATAAGGAACATCATGAATAATTAATCTATTAACATTTTTGTCTGAAGTATCAATATCAACTTTACTAGTTAATTCAATTTTTCCTCTACCAGTCGAATAAATATCTTTTAAGCCTGATGATTTATATATAATTCCGCCAGTTGGAAAATCTGGTCCTTGAACTATTTCTAAAATATCATCTAAACTACAATTTGGATGATTTAAACGATAAATTGCAGCTTCGCACATTTCAATTAAATTATGTGGAGGAATTTCAGTTGCAATAGCAAAAGCAATACCACTTGCGCCATTAACAAATAAGTTAGGGAATCTTGCTGGTAAAACTATTGGTTCAAATAATGTATCATCAAAATTTAATGTCATATCGACAGTATTTTTATCGATTTCACCAAGCATTTCTTCAACAGAAAATTCATTTAATTTGGCTTCTGTATAACGATATGCAGCTGCTGGATCATCATCAATAGAACCATTATTACCTTGGAAGTGAATTAATGGTTGTCTCATTTTCCAATCTTGAGACATTCTAACTAATGCTTCATATATTGAAGAATCACCATGTGGATGATAAAAACCCATAACATTTCCTACGATACCAGCGCATTTTCTTGTCTGTTTATCGAATGTATTTCCATTTCTATACATTGAATATAAGATTCTTCTTTGAACAGGTTTTAATCCATCTCTAAGATCAGGAATTGCACGATCTTGAATAACTTCTTTAGCATATGTTGCGCTTCTAGAGTCCATAACAGTGTCCATTGGTTCGACACTAATATTTTCAACAAAAGAAGGTTCTTCTTTAACTTTTTTAGCCATTACTTCTTAACCTCCTTTATAAATGTATCAACTTCTTCAAAATTAATATGTTCAATAATCCATTCTTTACGTAGATCTGGATTATTTCCCATTAAAACATTAACTTTCTTTTCAACTAAAAGTGGATCTTCAATTGAAATCCTTAAAAGCAATCTATGTTCAGGATTCATAGTTGTTGAACTTAATTGATCAGAATTCATTTCACCAAGACCTTTATATCTTGAAATTTTATATCCTTGGCCCACTACTTTTTTAGCCTCTTCTAAATCTGCATCATTCCATGCATATTTTTCAATTTTAACATTACCTTTTTGGTCTTCTTTAAATACACGATAAAGAGGTGGTACTGCAACATATACCATTCCACTTGTTATTAAACTTTTCATATATAAATAAAAGAAAGTTAATAACAATGTTTGAATATGTGCGCCATCCGTATCAGCATCAGTCATGATGATGATTTTTCCATAATGACTATCTTCAACATCAAAAGATTGTCCAAAACCAGCACCAATTGTATTAATAATTGTTGAAATTTCTTCATTTTTTAAGATTTTGTCAAGTGTTAAACCATAAGTATTTAATGGTTTACCTCTTAAAGGAAGAATTGCTTGATGTTTTGGGTTTCTGCCTTTTTTTGCGTTTCCACCAGCTGAATTACCTTCAACAATAAAAAGTTCATTCTTTTTATATTCTTTACTTGAACATGGAGTAAGTTTATCACTAACCAAAACTGCTTCTTTAGATTTCTTGGTTGTTGATCTAGCTTCATTCTTGGCTTTTCTAGCAGCTATTCTAGCATTTTGAGATGCAAAACATTTATTAATAAAATTAACTGCAAAATCTTTATTTTCATTTAAATAATATGAAAATTGTGTATAGACCAAATTTGAAACAACACTTTGGGCTTGTTGTGTTCCTAATTTTCCTTTTGTTTGACCTTCAAATTCAAGAATTGATTCAGGCAATCTTAATGAAATAATTGCTGTTAATCCTTCACGAATGTCTGTTCCTTCTAGTTTTTCTTTGCTTTTAGCTAAGTTGTTTTTTTCGATATAATCATTAACAGCTTTTGTTAAACCCATTCTAAATCCAGATTCATGGGTTCCACCTTCTCTAGTTCTAACATTATTTACATAACTAAATATCGATTCGTTATAATCATTTTTGCAATATTGCATTGCAATTTCAACATGAATTTCGTCGATCGTATCTTCGAAATCAATTGTATTGTCAATTTTTTCTTTATTTTGATTTAATACATCAATATATTCTCTTAAACCATTTTCGTAATAAAATTCTTCAGTCTTTTTAACTCTTTCATCAATTAAGATAAATTTAACTTTTTTTAATAAAAAAGCTTCTTCCTGAAGATGCGATGCAATTGTATCCCATTTAAATTCTGTAGTCGAAAAAATGGTTGGATCAGGTTTAAAAGTAACTGTTGTCCCGTGTTTTAAAGTTTTACCAATTGTTTCAAGTGGTGTTTCAAGTTCGCCACCATTATGGAATCTAATATGATATTGTGTACCTTTATAATTTACAGTGACATCACAAAATAAAGACAAAGCATTTGTAACAGAACTACCAACACCATGAAGTCCAGCACTTGACTTATAAGCATGATCGTTAAATTTTCCACCACTATGTAAAGTCGTAAAAATAAGTTGAACAGCAGGAATTCCTGTTTGTTTATTAACATCGCATGGTATTCCTCTACCTTCGTCTTGAACTGTTAAACTTCCATCTTTATGTATAGTAACTGTAACTTTATCACCAAATCCATTAAGTGCCTCATCTACGGCATTATCAACGATTTCCCATACTAAATGATGTAAACCAGTACTATTTGTACTGCCAATATACATTCCAGGTCTTTTTCTAACGCCTTCCAAACCTGATAAAAGTTCTATACTATTCGCATTATAATCATCAATTGGACACATTTATTTTTCCCTCTACAACTTTTTAATTATACATAAAAGATTTGTTTATTTCTAGAATTAATCAGTTATTTATAATAAAATACTCTCATGCAAATATTTTATTGTGTCTTAACAATTTTGTTAAGCGCCCTACTAGGGTATTTATTCGGTTCAATTCCGAATGCAGTTATAATTGGAAAAGTTTTCTTTAAAAGAGATCCGCGGAATGAAGGCAGTAAAAATGCTGGAGGAACAAATGCTGGCAGAATATTTGGGTTAAAAATTGGTGTAATTGTAATTATTCTAGATATGCTAAAAGTTGCTATCCCATTTGCCATAACATTCTTCTTGTTCACAAAGGTAGCATTTTTTAAAGAAATACTTTATTATTCTGAAGAATTTAATGTGTTTGGTCGAGGAAATACACTTCTACAATTAGCATATTGGATAACACCATTTGCAGGCGTAATCGGGCATTGTTATAGTTTATTTATTAAGTTTAGTGGGGGTAAAGCAGTTAGTTCATATATGGGATTCGCAATTGCGTCATCCTGGGTTGGATTTATTACAGTTTCATTAACATTCTTCCCAATGATAAAAATTAAGAAAAAAGTTAGCATTGCATCGTTAGTTACTACAAGTACGTTTACAGTTGTTGCTTGGATTATGTATATAGTTTATATAGCTACTGGATGTAATCCTTCAATTATTAATTGGATCATGTACTTCGGTTATGGTCCTGAAATGTGTATATACTTTCCAATATTTATTACATTAAGTTTCTTATTATTAACATTCAAACATAAACCAAATATAAAAAGAATTAAAGAAGGTACCGAACCTAACGCATATTGGTTAAAAGATGAAGATAAAAAAGCACATTAATTTGTGCTTTTTTGTTTTTCTCGATTTTAAGAATGTTTAACGTGTAATTAATCAAAGCAAATTACAAAACGTTCTTAAAATCGAGTTTTTTATTTTTTTGGTTAAAATTATTAAAATTACATTTTTTAGTAGTAGATTTTTAGTAGATAAATAGTAATGTGAAAAACTCAAATTTTCTTTCCACAAATTGAAATTTATTCGATGGTTATCGCGTTTTTAATTGACAAAATTTATGTAACGAAATTTTTAAGGTACACCACTGCTACTATATTTAATAGACAATAATAATTAATTAAATGTATGTGGTCTTTGTTAATATTTCTGATGTTATTTGTTTTTTAACTTAAAAAGAACATTTTGCGATTGATTATACTGTTTCAACTGCAAAACGTTCTTAAAATCGAGTTTTATGAAAATCCATAAAAAAAGACCGCTTTCATCTAAAAGCGGTCCATATTTTTAAAATTTAATTACTTTTGGTTATTCATGCTATTCATGACTGCTCTAATTTGAGCTTCACTTGGTTTTCTTCCCATTTGCATGAACATTGCTCTAATCATCTTTTCATTGATTGGAGGATTCTTTTCCATTTGTTTTTTGAATAAATATCTAGTAACAAAATATCCAATAACTAATCCAGCAATTAAGGCTAATGCTAAATAAAGTATAAATAAGCCAACTTGAATTGTCATAACTATACCTATTATTTGCTAGATCCAGAAGCTCTGCCATCATATTCACCATTATCGGTTCTTACTAAGACAGTTTCGCCTTCTTCAATAAATAATGGAACTCTAATTTTCCAACCAGTTTCGACAGTAGCATCTTTAGTTGCTTTATTAACTGTATCTCCTCTTACTGCAGGTTCACAGTGTGTAATTTGTAATTCAACTTTTGCTGGTAAATTAATTCCTAAAATTTCATCTTCGTATGAAACAACTTCAATTTCTTGGTTTGGTTTTAAGAAGTGCATTTCCCATTCAAGTCTTTTCTTTTCGATGTTAACTTGTTCATAAGTTTCTTGATCCATGAAAACTAAGAAGCTTCCATCATCATATAAATAACTCATCTTTTTCTTATCAAGTCTAACTGTTTCAACTTGATATCCACTATTTGCTGACATTTCAGTAATAGCGCCGGTTCTTACATCTTTAACTTTAAGCTTAGCAACCATTTTTCTCATTGCAGTTTTATTAAGTAAAATATCAATTACTAATAATAACTTATTGTCATCAATGAAATAATTTCCTGGTCTTAATTCAGTAACGTTCATTTTCCTCTCCTTTATAAATATTTGTTTTCTTTTAATTCTTTTTCCAAAGTTGTTTCATCTCCATGTCCTGGATAAATTTTAAGCTTTGGATCAAGTTTTTTAATCTTTTCAAGTGATGCTTGTTGCATCTTTTTTGCACTATGAGGTAAATCACTTCGACCTATGTCGCCTTTAAATAAAGTATCACCGGTAAATAATGCATTCTCTTTGTCGCATAAATAACATACACTACCTAATGTATGAAATGGTGTTTCTATAACTTTAAAAACAAATCCATCTCCAAAATTAATTTCATCCTCATCTTCTAAACGGTAAGGCTCGACATTAATTATTCCATTTTCGAACATTAATCTTGAACAGTTTAATCTATTGTTGATTAAACATTCGGCATCTTGGTCATCAATGAAAATTGTTGTACTAGGATATGCATCCAAGAATTTAGGTATTCCTCTCATATGATCCCAATGACCATGAGTAAGTAAAATACCACTGCAACTTTTGAAGTTTTCTTTTACATACTTAAGTACACGATCTGTTGTTGAACCAAGATCAACAATTACAAAATTTTTACCTGGTTCGCCAACAACATATGTATTAGCACTAAATTCATTTGTGTCGTTTTCGTATCTAAAAGTTTTAACCATCTATTCTCTACTTCTTCTTTTCTTTATGAAGGGTCATCTTCTTGCAACGTGGGCAATATTTCTTTTTCTCGACTCTATCTGGATTATTTTTCTTGTTTTTGCTGTCAAGATAATTCTCTTCACCGCAAACTGAACATTTTAATAAAAAACTATCTCTTGCCATAATAAAAACTTCCTTTCTTTTATTCGCCATATGAATATATCATAAAATGAGCAAAAAATCTATAAAATAATAGACTATTAATATATAATTTCTAATATGTATACAAGAGAACAAACAAAAATTATCAAAAATAAAAAACTTTCATTTGGTGGAACAAATAAAGTTCTTATTCAATCAATGTCAACTTTTAAGACTAGCGATACTAAAAACGTTATAAAAGAAATCAAAAAATGTGAAAAAGTTGGTGCTGATTTAATGAGAGTTAGTGTTTTGGATGAAGATGATGCTAATGCCATTAAAGAAATCAAAAAACATGTAAAAATACCAATCGTTGCTGATATTCATTTTGATTATAAATTAGCTTTGAAAGCTATGGATAATGGCGTTGATAAAATAAGAATTAATCCAGGAAATATTCAAAATGAAGATGATTTAATTAAGATAATTGAAAAAGCAAAAGAAACCGATACAATCATTAGAATTGGTGTCAATTCAGGTTCGATTTCTAATGAAGAAAATATCGATGAATCAGAAAGAATTGTTAATCTTGCTTTAAAATATATCAATTTTTTTGAAAAACATAATTTTAATAAAATTGTTGTAAGTCTTAAAAGTTCAAATCCTCTTACAACAATTAAAGTTAATAGAATTTTTGCATCTAAATCAAATTATCCATTACATATTGGAGTTACTGAATCTGGTTTTGATGAAATTGGAATTATACGCTCTGTCTCATCACTTTCTCCACTTTTATTAGATGGAATTGGAAATACTATAAGAATTTCATTAACACATAATCCAATTAAAGAAATTAATACATGCAAAAGATTATTGCATGATTTAAATTTATATGATGAATACCCAACTATTATTTCGTGTCCTACTTGTGGACGTTGTAAAGTTTACAATACAAAAAAGTATGCAGAAAAAGTCTTAAATTATTGTATTAAACATAAAAAATATATAACTGTTGCAATTATGGGTTGCATTGTTAATGGAATCGGAGAAGGAAAAAACGCTGATATAGGAATAGCTGGTGCTAATTCAACTTTTATAATCTTTAAAAAAGGCCAACAACTTAAAATTGTTGACCAAGAAAATGTCTTAAATGAACTATTTAAAGAAATAAATTCTTTATAAATTTGAGAATATATCTTTATCAAATTTCTTCGATTTTATCATATTAATTTCATTTTTGTATGGTGCAAAACCATTAATGAATGGCGTTTCCAAAATCTTAGGTATATTAATTAATCTTTCATCAAAAACATATTTTAATAATGTATCAAAACCAATAGTTCCAAAGCCTATATTTTCGTGTCTATCCTTATGGGAACCTTTTTCATTTTTACTATCATTTAAATGAATGACTTTTAGTTTGTCTATTCCTATAATTTGATCGAATTTATTTAATAAATTATCTATATCACTCAAATCATAACCGGCATCATTAACATGACAAGTATCAAAACAAACTCCTAATTTATTACTAAATTTACACTTATTAATTATATTTTTAAGTTCTTCGAATGTTCTTCCGATTTCATTACCTTTTCCTGCCATTGTTTCTAATGCGATAATAACATCATTATTTGCTAATTCTAAAGCTTCATTTAAACCAGAGACCAATGCTTCAATTGAAGAATTATAATCTAAACCTAAAGTTGATCCAGGATGCAACACTAAAACATTGCATCCAAATTTAGCAGTTCTTATTAATTCTTCAACTAATAATTTGACACTAAAACTATGTTTTTCAGGATCAGTATTTGCAAGATTAATTATATATGGAGCATGAACTACAACTTTAGATAAATCAATATTTGATTTTTTAATAAGTTCGACACCTTCGTTTATTTTACATTTTTCAATAGGGACTCTTTTTGAATTTTGTGGAGCTCCAGTATAGAACATAAAAGTGTTTTCGCCATATTCTATAGCGGTTTTAACAGTTTCATTAAAATAACCAGGGCCACTCATTCCAATATGTGAACCTATAAATATATTTTGGTTCATCTATTCTTTTTCCCTTCTGCTTTATATCTTTCTGTCATTTGTCTACGTATATCTTTTTGAATAACTTCTCTTTTATGTCTTTTTCTAACTTTTTCAACCGCTAATCTTACTTTTCTTTTATATCCAGGTTTAACACCTTCGCTTTTAGCTTCATGTACTGCTTTTTTAATATCTTTATCAAGAGCGTCATTTGTTCTCTTTTTCTTTTTAAATTGATCTTTAGTTAAAGGTTTGTCTTCGATTAAACCATCATCGCCAAACTTTAAATATTTAAAATCCAATCCAGAATCTAATAATTTTTGAACATTTTTTAAATGATCAGTATCATAAAGAATATATGAATTACCAGTTTTATAATTTCTTCCGCATCTTCCAGCTCTATGATAATAATATTCAATATTATTTGGCAAATTAGTTGATAAAATATCAGTAACATTAGGAATATCAAGACCCCTACTAGCTATATCTGTACAAACAATTATTTCGAATTCATCGTTCTTTATTCTTCTAAGCATGGATTTTCTTTCTCTTGCTTGAAGCTCACCACTTAAAATACCACACTTATATTTTTGGCCGCATAAATATTTATATAAATCTCTAGTTTCTTCTTGAGAATTAGTAAAAATCATTAATAAGTAACAATGTTTAAATTGAATAAATTTATTTACGCAAGTTTTAATATTTGCGTGTCTTGTATTTAATAAATAATGTGTAACTGTTGTCGATGTAGCATTTTTTGGACTTACAGTTAAAACATAATCAGCAGAAATATATTTTTTCAAGAAGTGTTCGACTTTTTTATTAATTGTTGCACTAAAAACTTCTAATTGTGGTTTTCCAGATTTAGTAATAATTTCGTCAATATCCAATAAAAAATCTTCATCCATAAGCATATCAGCTTCATCTAAGACAATTGTTTTTATTTCACACAAATTATCATTAAAGGCTTCTTTTAAAAAGTTCATTCTTCCTGGAGTTGCTACAACAATTTGGCAACCATTTTTAATTGATTCAATATCTCTTGTTTGGTCTTCGCCACTAACAAACAATTTACAATTAAGATTTGGGAAAAATTTCTTAAAATCTACGATAAAATCGTAAGTTTGCTTTGCGAGTTCACGTGTAGGATCAATAATAATGACTTGGATTTTATTATTAAAAATAATGTTATTAATAATTGGAATGATAAAAGAATGTGTTTTACCCGTTCCAGTCTCACTTTGAACAACAATATTTTCATTTTTTAATGCCTTAGGAATTACAACATCCTGAACCGGTGTTGCATTAAGATATCCTAATTTATAACACGCTTCAACAACTTCAGGTTTGAGATTGAATGATGTAAATTTCATAATTTATCCTCCTTTTATACTTTATATATACTAATTACTTACTATTAATCATTTTTTGAATAATTTTGTTTTCTTCTTCGAAAGCATTCTTTTTTGTATTTTCAACGTAATTATTTTCAATAATCTCGTTATTTTTTAATAACTTTTTGTTCCATTTTTTCTTAAAAATATCAGATTTTTCTTTAATTAAAATAGGACCAAACTTATATTCAATTTCGGAATATTCTTTATTGCCTTTAACAAATTTAATTATCTCGTAGAAAATTCCATTTTCTTCAATAATTGATTCTTCTTCAATTTTATATCCTAGTTTAACAAAAAATTTTCTAACTTCAGGCTCTTTTGTATGAGAATCAATTATAAATGTTTCGATATTATCAAGCTTTTCTTTAC
>CAVEUG010000018.1:0-2925 GCA_963618895.1 Slackia isoflavoniconvertens
CTTGACAAAATCTTTAATAAAGATTCCTTCATCTTCATTTTCAAAAATTCTCTTTTCTTTTATTTTTAAAAGTAAATTAAAAAGAATTGTGCACTTAGAATACAAAGCACGAAACTTTTCTTTTTGACTTTTTGTTAAATAAATTCTGTACTTAAAACTTCTATTTATAACCATATTTTCCCCTTTACACTATTAATAGGGGGGGAATTCAAAAAATTTAGATAAAATGATGATTTCGCTAAGCAAAATCATCACATATGTTGAATTTCATGACTTATATTACTCTACACCAATTAAGAAACTATAAATTGGTTGGTCCCCCCGTCTTATATCAAGATCAAAATCTTTATAGTTTTCGTTTAAATAGTTGTTAACTTCTTTTTCTTCTTCGCTAGTAATATCCTTACCTAAAATAACAGTAATAATTGCAGAATTCTCATCAACTAATTTTTCAACTAAAGTTTTAAATGTTACCATTTTATCAGGGTTTGAGAAGATAATATCTTTACTTTCTCTAATTCCCATAAATTCATCCTTACCAACATGAACACCATTGATATCGGTATCTTTGATAGCAAATGTAACGCTTCCAGATTTAACGGTTTTAATTTGCTCTTCCATATTTTTGATATTTTCTTTTTTAGAAACATCTGGCGTGAACATCATGCTGCCAACAATACCTTGCATAATTGTCTTTGTTGGAATAACAACAACATCAACTTTCTCTTTTAAAACATCTTTTGCTTGATTTGCAGCTAAGATTATATTTCCATTATTTGGGAAAACATAAACTACTTTAGCCTTTGTTTCTTTAATGATTTTTAAGAAATCTTCAGTTGATGGATTCATAGTTTGACCACCAGGAACAATATAATTTACACCAACATCATGAAAAAATTTATCGATTCCAGGTCCACTACTAGTCGCAACAAGAGCGTAATCATTAATTAATTCATATTCTTCTTCATTGCCTTCTTCAGCATTATATGCTTCAATTTTATCATTTTCATTATTCTCAACAGGAGCGATGCTACTCTTAACATTTAAACTAACAAATTCACCATAGTTTTGCGAAAACGAAATAATTTCACCGATATTTTGTGCTTTAACATGTACTTTTATTGTATTTTCATTTTCATTAATTGAAACATTTGTTCCGTGACCACTTATGACACTCGAAAACCTCGTCTTTTGATATGGTTTTTTTGTTTTTGATGGCCCAAGTTTTAAGGTAAAATCAACATCATAATAAACAATATCGCTATTAACTTCCAAATCAGTATTTTTAGCATCAATAACCGTGGCTGAATTTTTCTCAATGAATTCACCATGAATTGCACTAGACATACCCTCTAATATTTTAACAAGACCAGCACCACCGCTATCAACAACACCAACTTCTTTCAAAACCGGCAATAAATTTGGGGTTCTAGAAAGTGAAGCTTTAGCTTCTTTTAAAATTAAGTCAAAAGCTTCTTCTAAAGATGTTTTTTCATCAACTTTTTCAAGCAAATAACTACTTGATTCTCTTATGACAGTTAAGATTGTTCCTTCAACAGGCTTAATAACAGCTTTATAAGCAACTTTCCTGCCGTTATCAAAAGCATAAGCTAAATCGAGAGCGTTAATTTCTTCTTTCCCTTCAAGAGCTTGGCTAAAGCCTCTAAAAATCTGAGAGGTAATAACGCCGCTATTTCCTCTTGCTCCCATGAGCAATCCTCTAGAAAATACTTTAGAAATCTCATAAATGCTAGAATCATTCCTATTCATGATTTCCTTTGCCCCACTAGACATCGTTAGATTCATATTCATACCTGTATCACCATCTGGAACAGGAAATACATTAAGTGCATCGATTTCTGGATAATGATTGTATAAATTATTTGCTGCAGATATCAGCAACATTTTAAACTTTTGTCCATTAATAACTCTCATTTTAATTGCTCCAATTCAAATTATTAAAGATCACGTAATTCTTCAACATAAACGTTTACTTTATTAAATAAACCATTAAATTGTTTATTTAAGAAATATAAAATACGATTGCTAACTTCGCTAGCAACCTCTGTGATCTTAACGCCATATGCAACAGTAAGGTGTATATCGACATTGTATTTCGACCCAATTTTATATACTCCTATACCTTCACTATATTTTTCTCTCTTTAAAATAACATCAATAGGATTTTTACTTGAAACCAAACCTAAAACACCGTATGTTTCACAACATATGTCCCCTATATATCCACTTATATCTTTTAAACTAATTTCTAAATTAGTTTTGCTTGTTTCAATCTCCATATTAGTTCCTTGATAGGTAATTATTATACCATAGAATATATCCTATAAAAAGATTTAATATCTTCTATAAATTCATAAAAAAAGCCCGGCAACGTGCTATTCTTACCTAACGGCTACCTTCGCCACTACAGCGCTTAACTTCTCTGTTCGGGATGGGAAGAGGTGTGTCCACTGTGTCATCGTCACCAGACTTAATAGAGAGAACAATTGTTCCCTGAAAACTAGATATTTATATTTTATGCATGTCTTACCGAAAAATTTTATGATTTTTTTAACTCAAGGTTAAAATCTTAGAAATTAAGTCCTCGTGCTATTAGTATTAGTCGACTGAATGCCTTACGACACTTACATCTCTAACCTATCAACCTCCTAACTTTGGAGGGCACTTACTTCTTACGAATGAGAAGTCTAATCTTATGGTTTGCTTCGCGCTTATATGCTTTCAGCGTTTATCAATTCCATGGGCAGCTACTCAGCCATGCCTCTGGCGAGACAACTGATATACCGTTGCCATGTTCATCCCGGTCCTCTCGTACTAGGGACAAGTCCATTCAAACTTCTTTCGCCCACAACAGATAGGGACCAAACTGTCTCACGACGTTTTGAACCCAGCTCGCGTACCACT
>CAVEUG010000019.1:0-11582 GCA_963618895.1 Slackia isoflavoniconvertens
TGGAAAAATGTAAGGATGAACCTTATGTTTCTGTATTTTTAGTGTGTGACTCACTTGATGAACTTGAAAGAAGAATTAGGGGAAGAAAGAGCGAACCAGAAGATGTTATTCATGGTCGTTTAGAAAAAGCAAAGAACGAACTTCTTTTAGAGTCTAAATATCAACATGTTGTTTTAAATGATAAACCTGAAAGAGCAGCTTCGGAAATTGCTCAAATAATTAAAGAAAAAATTAAGAGTTTATAATAGTTTTTTTCTAGAAAAACAAGCGATATTAATCTATGATTAATATGTTGAAGGAGTTTTTATATGATTACGATTACCATTTTAGGTCTTGATCCATTTTTATTGAGACAAATTAGTGCGGTTGCAACAGCAAAACTTGCTGATATTTATGAATGCAAAAAAGACGATATTGATTTCTTTGCACCAGAAGGTTTGTTGGTTCATGATGGCGTTGAACAAAACACCTGGAATGTTTTAGTAAGAGTTCATGCTCCTTTGAAAGTTAAAGTAATGGAAGATCAAGCAGTAAAAATTATCCATCAATTCATTAAAGATGCATGCGTGAATATGTCTGTTGAATTCTATTATTATAGTCAAGATAATCACTATGATTTCTTCTCTAAAGATCACCCAAGATTTATGACAGAAGAAAATATGGTTGTTGAAGATGAAGAAGAATTCGAGCAAGAAACTGGCGAAGAACCATATTTAGGTGATATTTTTGCTGAATTTAACGAAAAAATGGCTGAAGAAGAAAAGAAGAATAAATAATGACATTACTCAAAGATTCTTACGAAATAGTTAGCTATATGCTTGTTAAAAAGGAAACATTTAGTCGTGCGCTAAATAGTTTTTTGCTTACAAATGTAAGAACTGGAAGTGAGCTTAAAGATATTAAAAAAGCATATTTAATATTCTTTAAACATTATTATTTTTATAGAAAAGTTACTAAAGAATTATTGAGTAAAGTTACACCAAGTTTAATTGCTTATATTGGCATTTCATTTTTAAGTGTTAGATATTTTAAATATGTTGATATTAATGATGTTATTAGTTTTTTAAAGATTGCTTTGAAAAACAATAAAGAAAAATATACCGAAGAAATTGAAAATAATTTAATTAAATATAAAAATGGCGAAGATTATATTTTTAAATCTTTAAAAAAAGGTAGCGTAGAACATATTTCAATCATGTTTAATTTGCCTGAATGGTTTATTCAAATGAATTTGAATCAACAGGATAGTTCTATTGCAAAGGAAATATTTGGTAGTTTTAAAGGGAAGGTTGGTGATTATTACATCCAATCAAAGTTAGAAGATCTTGAAAGTGTTGATGCAAGTGATATTGATAAACTTAAAAAGAATAGCAATGGCTTATTTGAAGAAACCAATGATGAATTATTGAAAAAAGGTATTCTTGTTAAAACGCATTGTTTTTATGAATACATTTTCAAGAATGAATTAAAACAAATTAATAAATATATTACTTTGTATCAATCTGAAAAAAGTAATTTCTTTTATAGATTTTTAAACGAATATTTATACAAGAGCAATGTTTTAAATCTTGCTTTTGAATCTTTTTTTGATAATCCTGATCCAATTAAAAAAGTTACTCCAAAACAAATAAAAGATGTATTTGTTTATGAGTCAACAGTTGGACAATTGATTGCAAGATTAAATTTTAAACAAGACTTAATTTTCTACGTTCCAAAATCTACAAATTTCGAAAAGTTTTATTATTGCGCTGAATATCCAATTAATTTTAACCAAAAAGACATTGATAAATTAATTAAAGAGCAAAAAGAAGGAATTAAAGAAATATCAAGTTATGTTGCTGAAAATGGGGTGCTCGTTTATGCAGTTGAAACGATCGATAAAAAAGAAACAAGTAATATCATTGATGATTTTTTAGAAACCAATGATGATTTTGAATTAGTCACAAGTGAATTTGTTATGCCAACATCTAATAAAAAAGTATTTGGTTATTATGCAATTTTGAAGAGGAAATAAAATGTTGAATTTGTACGGATTTACAATTGAGAAATTAGAGAAGCAGATGGAATTAGAGGGTCAAAAGAAATATCGTGCGACTCAACTTTTTAAATGGGTATATGAAAAGAAAGCAAAAACATTTGACGAAATGAGTGATGTTTCTAAATCTTTTAGGGAAGTTTTAAATGAAAAATATTCATTGCACAAACCAACTATTTTTAAAAAACAAGTTTCTAGCGATGGAACAATTAAACTTTTACTTGAACTTGAAGATGGAAATAAAGTTGAAACTGTTTTGATGCGTTATAACTATGGCGATGTTGCATGTGTTACAAGTGAAGTTGGCTGTAATATGGGCTGCGCTTTTTGCGCTTCTGGCCTTTTAAAGAAAAAAAGAGTATTAGAAGTTTATGAAATTGTTGGACAAGTTCTAGTTTTAAATGACATTTTAGATGAAGAAGGAAATGGCGAGAAAATAACTCATGTTGTTGTTATGGGAACTGGAGAGCCATTTGATAATTATGATAATGTTATGGATTTTGTAAGAATTATTAATCATCCACATAGTTTAGCAATTGGCGCACGTCATATTACTGTTTCAACATGCGGAATTCCAGATAAAATTAGGCAATATGCTCATGAAGGACTTCAAATTAATTTAGCTATTTCTTTGCATGCTCCTAATGATGAAATTAGAAACAAAATTATGCCAATTTCATTGAAACATCCTATGAATGAACTTATGGATGCTGTTAAGTATTATGAAAAAGAAGCCGATCGTAGAGTTACTTTTGAATATATTCTTTTAGGCGGATTAAATGATTCATTAGAAAATGCTAAAGAATTAGCAAGATTAATAAAAGGTACAAAAGCTTATGTAAATTTAATTCCATATAATCCAATAAAAGAATTAAAATATATACGTAGTAGCAATGAAACTATTCATGCATTTATGAATATGTTATTATCTTGTGGGGTAAATGCAACTATTCGTAAAGAATTTGGAACGGATATTGATGCTGCATGTGGACAATTGAGAGCAAAAAATGAACAAAAGATTTAATGGCACATATTCCTATCAAAAAGATATTGGAAAAGTTCGTGTTTCTAACGAAGATGAATGTTCGGTATTAGTCGATGCTGATGGCAACGTTTTAATGATGGTTGCTGACGGTATGGGCGGCCACAAAAAAGGCGATTATGCATCTCAAGAAACAATTAATTACATTAAAGATTTGTTTATTTCTAGAGGTAAATTTTTAAATCAAATTGATGTTATTTGTTGGATCAGGAAAGCCATAAAAGACGTTAATAGTCATATTTTTACCATTAGTGATAATAACTCACAATATCATGGAATGGGGACAACTTTAGTTCTAGCTTTTATTTATAAAAATAAATTAATAATTGTTAATGCTGGTGATAGCAGAGCCTATACATATAATAAAGAAGAAATTAAGCAAATGACTGAAGATCAAACTTATGTAAATTATTTATATCGTAGAGGGCAAATCAAAAAAGAAGAGATGGCAACACATCCAAAAAGACATGTTTTAACAAATGCAATTGGTTTATTTCCATCAATGTCTATTGATATTAAAATTTATAACTATAATGGTGAAACAGTTTTGCTTTGTAGCGACGGACTTTATAACAATATAAAAGAAAATGATATTCAAAACGTTTTGCATACAGATCAATCTACTCAACAAAAAGTAGCAACTTTAATCAATATTGCCAATTTTAATGGTGGTAGTGATAATATTTCTGTTGCTCTTTGGGAGACCTTAAATGATCAAGATTAATGATTTAGTTAATAATAGATATAGGGTTACTAATTTATTAGGTCATGGTGGTATGAGTGATGTCTATGAAGCAAGAGACATTATTTTTAAAAGACCAGTTGCCATAAAAATCATTAAAGCCGATTTTGCTGAAAAGCCTGAAAACATTATTCGTTTTGAAAATGAAGCTAGATTTTCAAGTGCTTTAAATCATCCAAATATTATTAAAATTTATGATTATGGGAAACAAGATGATTTACCTTATATTGTTAATGAATATGTCAAAGGTCAAACTTTAAGAGATTCGTTAGATTTTAAAAAGAGATTTCAAATTTCTGAAGCATGTAGAATTATGCTTCAACTTTGTGATGCTATTATTTATATTCATTCTAAAAATATTATTCATAGAGATATTAAACCTCAAAATATTTATTATGATGCTAATGGTGAGGTTAAATTAGGTGATTTTGGTATTTCCTATTTATTAAATTCAACTTTTAATATCAATGAAAATAAAAGGGTTATGGGAACTGCTCAATATCTTGCTCCTGAAATTGTTAGAGGACAACTTCCTTCGTTTCAAACAGATATATATGCTATGGGAATTACTTTTTTTGAATTAGTTACTGGAAAAGTTCCTTTTGATGGAACAAATCCTAGTGAAATTGCTAAACTTCATATTAATAACGATGTTCCTTCACCATTAAAAATTATTCCAAATTTGCCAAAAGAAGTTGAAAGTATTATTTTCAAAGCAACTAATAAAGATTTAAATCTTAGATATAAGCATGCCCAAGAAATGAAAGAAGATATTATTTCTTTATATAACAATAAAAAAGCCATGAAAAAGGGAACAAATTGGTTTACTAGATTTTTTGGGTTTGCAAATGATTAGGTGAAATATGAAAACAGTTGAAATTAGTCCTTCAATATTAGCTAGTGATTTTAAGAAATTAGATCATGAAATTAAAGACATTGTTAATGGTGGGGCAAAATATTTACATTTTGATGTAATGGATGGCCAATTTGTTAATAATATTTCTTTTGGTATTCCTGTTCTTAAATCATTAAAAGAAGGAAATTATCCTTTAATATTTGATGTCCATTTAATGATTATTAATCCAGAAAATTATGTTGAAGAATTTTTGAAAGCTGGCGCTGATATATTGACTATTCACTATGAAGCAGTTAATCCTCATGAAATCGAAAGAATTTCAGAGATGGTTCATAAAGAAAATAAGAAACTAGGTTTATCGATTAAACCAAAAACAAGCGTTTCTGAAATTATAAATTATTTAAAATTTGTTGATTTAGTTTTAGTGATGTCTGTTGAACCTGGATTTGGTGGGCAAAAGTTTATTAATGACTCAATTCTAAAAATAGAAGAATTAAATTTATTAAAAGAAAAGTATAATTATGATTACTTGATTGAAGTTGATGGTGGAGTAAATATTGAAACAGCAAAACTTTGTAAAGAAGCTGGAGCTAATGTTTTAGTTGCTGGTAGTTATATCTTTAAAAGCAAGGACAGAAAGGAAGCAATTGATAGCTTAAGGTAAATATTATGGATTTAAGAATACTATGCGTTATTTTAATGGTTGTTGGTCTCATTTTATATGCTATTGTTTTTGCTGGACAATATGTTTCTTTTATGCAAACTGGCGATAAAAAATATAATTTTTTGAGATATTTTCCATATGAATTAAATCAATTTAAATTGAGAAATAAAAGAACTTATGTCTTTCTTGCAATAGAACTCGTTGCTGCACTTTGCTTCATTGCAAGCAGTTTATTTGCTGCAATGCATTTTGCTTTTAAACTTAACGTGCCAATTAGTGCATATTCAATGTTTGTTGCTAGCGCTATAACTATAATAACTTTTATAGTTTTAAGGTTTGTTAAATTAACTGCCTTTAAGCAACATTTACTTTTTGTTACATTGAATGTAGTTTTTAATTTATTAACCTTAATGCTTTATTATTTATTTTTCTCAAATTCACAATTTCCATATGTTGCAACAACTTCCGTTAGAATAGTTGTTATTATATTGATTTTGATATTAGTTGTATTTGAATTTGTCTTAATGCTTAATAAAACATATAAAAACTGGGCAAAAATGGTGAAAATGGAGGCCGAACTCACAAGTAGACCAAAATATTGTTATTTACCAATGCTTGAATGGGGTAGTTTTTTAGTTTATGTTTTATCCTTTATCCCATTGATTGTTGTGTTATTTTTCTAATTTATAAACATCTAAAAGGCCATCATTATTCAAATGGTCTTTTTGTTTGCCTTGAATAAGTGGTAACAAATATTCCACAAATGATTTTTCAATGTAGTCATGAGACTTATTAATATATTCTATAGGTAAGAATTTAGTTTCATTTTTAATATCTTCAAGATTTGCTAAACCATAAGTGAATTTTGAGTTAGTTTTTCTTTTAGATATAACCATTTTGCTTGATTCTTTGCATAAGGCGCTTAAAAGTGCATACTTGCCTACATTAATTGCATCCTTGATATCAAATTCGCTAGGAATAATTGAATTTGCTCTTTGTAATAATGAAAGTTCGATTGTCCTAGTTTTAAAATTAAATTTGCTTTTAATTAAATTTTCTAAATATATTCCAACTCCGCCAAGTTGTATATGATTAAAAACATCACATTGGTTATTTGTTTTAGAAATTAGGTTTCCGTATTTATCATGAATACCTTCGCTTACACATACTAAACAATGTTTCTTTTTAGAATAGATTGATTCAACCTTATTTAAAAAGTCATTGATATCAAAATTTACTTCTGGAACATAAATCAAATCAGGCTTTGCTCCATTAAGTTCAGCAAGCATTGAGCTTGCAGTTAACCATCCAGCGTTTCTACCCATGATTTCAACGATGTTTACTCTTCCTTGCTTATATGAAGCATCATCATAATGAATTTCGGTAACTGTATTTATAATAAATTTTGCAGCACTAGCAAATCCTGGAGTATGATCTGTTAAAACTAAATCGTTATCAATTGTTTTAGGGATTCCAATTGAGTAGCATTCATAATTTTTGCTTTTTAAATATTTATCAATTTCATAAATTGAATCCATCGAATCGTTTCCGCCATTGTAAAAGAAATATCTAATATTGTATTTTTTAAACACACAATATATTTTCTCTAGTATTTCAAAATCTTTTTCATAATTGATTTTGAATCGATTACTACCATAGAATGCACCAGGAGTATTTTTAAGTTTAGATAAATTTTTGTCATCTTCTTTGATTTCAATTAAATCTTCATCTAAAAGACCTTCAAGGCCATAATGCATTGCGTAAACTTTATCAATTTTGTTTTTATGTTTGAAGGATTCTTTAAATAATCCATAAGCTGATGAGTTTATAACACTAGTTGGACCGCCAGATTGCCCATATAAGACATTTCCAACCATAAAATCTTTGCTCTTATTAACCATGTTAGTATTATAAACTTAAATATTAATAATTTGTGTTAAGATATTATAAATTTATTGGCGTTTTAATTAAAAATACGAAAATAGTGCTAGAATTTAGGCAAATGTAAAGAGAACTTTACATTCAAGTAAATGATTTTTGGTGTTGTGAAAACAGTTTCAATTGTTTAATTAACTCAAATCTTATGGAGGAAAGTATTATGACTATTGAATTAGCAAACAGATTAGTAGAATTTAGAAAGAAGTTTGGTTATTCTCAAGAAGAATTAGGTAATCGATTAAACGTTTCTAGGCAATCTATTTCAAATTGGGAAAGCGGCGAAGTAACTCCATCAATTGATTATTTAAAAGAATTAGCGAAAATTTATGGGGTATCACTTGATGATCTTGTAAATTGCGATAAAACAGTTGATGAAGTATTAAATAAAGATAACTCAACGAAAGAAGAGACCGATGATAAAAATGGTTTTAAAGTAGACGATGGAAAAAGCTATGTCAATATTTCTAAAGATGGTATTCATATTTTAGATGAAGATGGTAGTAGTGTAGATATTGATAACAAAGGAATTAAAGTAAATGATAATAGTGATTCAAAATCAAATTCATTTGATTATGGAGTAAAACTTGATAATAATTTAAAAGCTCATTTTAATTACATTTCAAAAAAGAAAAAAAGAGAAAGAATAGCTGAAAAAGTTAATAGCATTGTTACGGGTGTTTTTACTTTATTGGTGTTTGCTGCTTATTTAACTCTAGGATTTTTAGTTAATGGGGCTTGGGGAGTTTATTGGACATTATTTATACTTATTCCGGTTCCAGGATTACTTATGATGGCAATTATTAAAAGAAAGTTTTGTGTTGTCCCAATTCCATTAATGGTTACATTTGCATATTTATTCATGGGTGTGAAATTTTCAATGTGGCATCCATGGTGGTTATTATTTTTGATTATTCCAGTTTATTATTCGGTTTTTGGGCCTATTGATAAAGCAATTTTCGAGCATGGATTAAATAAAGAAAAAGAAGATTCAGTAATAACAATTAATGGCGATAATATTAAAGTCAAAAATAATGTTGAAGATAAACTAGCTAAACTTGAAGAAATGTTTAGTGAAATTGATGTAGAGGTTGCTACCATTTTAAAAACAATGGAAAAATGCAAAGAATCTAATGATAGGGATTTGATTGATGACTTTAAAGACGATTTATTAGATAAGTTAGGTGATATAGAAGAGAAAATCGATTACATGGAAGATTTATTTGATGAAATAGAAGATTCAAGTGATCTTCCTATTGATACAAGGTTTAAATATAAAGCCGAAATCAGGAATGCTAAAAATAAGGTCAAGAATGCAAAAGATAAGATTGATTCGATATAAAAAGAGCTCGCTTTGTTAAGCGAGCTTTTTTACTTTGTTTCAACTTCTCTAGTAATATAGCTAATAATCTTTTCCTCATCTTTAGTTGAACCAACAAGGATTAATTTATCGCCACGTCTTATATCGGTTTTACCTTTTGGAATAATGATATGTGGTTTTCTGAATATTGCACTAATTGTGCAATAATCTGGGAAATCAACTAAATCTTTCAATTCCTTATTACAAACTACGAAATTACCTTTTACATTAACTTCAATAATTTTGATCATATCATCCTCAATTGATAATGATTTAAAGACATCTTCGATATTACTTTCATTTTTGATTGTTTCACCAATTAAGAATGAAGAGGATATTGCTGAATCTATTCCTAAACTTTTAAAAACTTTAACGTTATTTGGGTTCGAAACAGCGCTAATTACTTTTTTGACTTTATATACATTTTTGGCAAGTAAACAAGCAACATAATTATCAGTATCGCTATTACTTAATGTAATAAACAAATCTGCTCCAACAATGTTTGCATCATCTAAGATATATGTTTTTGTAAAATCGCCAACAGTTACTGGAACTTTAAATTTATTCGACAAATATTGTGCATAATCAGCATCTTCATTAATAATTACTAAATTATTTTTCTTACGTTTATCTTTTTTAAACATATCAATGATATAGGATGCTTGGTTAGTTCCTCCACAAATAATAATTTTCATAACTATTTAGCTCCCTTAATAAGTTTATCGATTTGTTCAATGCCACTAATGAAAGGCGAAACAGTTTTAATTCCTAAATTTTCTACAAGAATATTCTTTTTTGGATCGTTTAATCTAATAAAAATATTAGGAACTTCGAAAAATACTTTTGCAAGATGACCAATAAAAATGTTGGTATTATCATCATCTGTTAAAACAATTATACATCTACATGTGTTAATGCCATTGTTTTCTAAAGTCTCAACTAAAGTTGCGTCTCCAACACAAGTTAAACCACTATACGTAATTGGCAAGAATTCAATTTTATCTTTATCTTTATCTATGATAATTACGTCAAATCCGCTTAATGATAATGAATTTGCAATATAACTGCCGAGTTTACCAGCGCCAATAATTAAAAATTTATTTTTCATAGCCAATATTATAGTTGATTTTACTTTTTAATTAAAGACGACTTACGTTAATGAAGAATTTTCTTCCTCATTAACTTTTTAACAAACTTCTTGTTGTGAGTTAAACCTAAAATATCAATTAAACGATAGAAAGTTGACAATCTAGGTTCGACAGTACCACTTTCGATTCTTCTAATAGTTGAAAGTGAAACGCTTGATTTCTTTGATAATTCTTCAATAGACATTTTGCTTTTAATTCTTTCCTCCTTTAATATACGACATAATGTCTTATTGATTTTGGAGTCATCAAAGATCTTAATAGCTTGTACGTTATTCAAGGTCAATTTTCCTCCTTTCACTATTAATAGGGGGGGAATTCAAAAAATTTTCACTTTTTTTGCAAAAATCTTAAAAAAATTTTAATTTCGCAGGATTTTTCTAGAGAAATAAGCGCAAAAGATGAAATGGATGATATGAAAGCATTTGTAAATTTACACTAAGAATTACCTGAAAGTCGCTCGGATTTTTCCGAAATGTTGGTGAAAGTCGCTCGGATTTTTCCGAAATGTTGGTGAAAGTCGCTTGGATTTTTCCGAAATTTGCGTTTTTTTGTTCGAACTAATTGATAGAATTTTGAAAAAGAATTATTCATTTACTAAACAAATTCTAATAAAAATCAAACATGACCAGTTAATTCTCAATAATGAACTTTTAGTTTGTTTCTTAATTGTTATAATTAATAAAAATAGGAGAAAAAAACGAATGATTTTATATTTTTCAGGTACTGGCAATTCAAGATATATTGCTAGCGTTCTTAATAAATCATTAAACCAAGATATTGTTGATTTAAATGCTAAAATTAAAACGAATGATTATAAAGATATTACATTAAATAATGATGAAACCTTAATATTTGTTACACCTACTTATGCCTGGAATATTCCTAGAATAATTAAAGACTACATTTATAAAGTTAATTTTATAAATGCTAAATATGTTTATTTTATTATGACTTGTGGTGAAAGTAATGGTAATGCAATTAAGCAAAATATAGAAATCTCTAAAGATAAGAATTTAATGCACAAAGGAACTATTAAGGTAGTAATGCCTGAAAACTATATTGCTTTATTTAATGTTCCTACAAAAGAAGAAGCAAAAGAAATAGTTAAAGAAGCTATAAAAGAATTTAATAAAGTAATTCCTTTAATTAAAGAAAACAAAGATATTGAGTTTGATCCTAAAGGAATTACTTTAAAAGATAAAAAACTATCTTCAATAGTTAATAAATTCTTTTATAGATCAATTGTTAATGATAAGAAATTTGTTGTTGATAATGATAAATGTATAAAATGTCTTAAATGTATTAATGTTTGTCCATTAAATAACATATCTTTACTTGATAATAAAATCACATATTCTCACATTAAAGATAGATGCACTCATTGTATGGCTTGTATTTCTTATTGCCCTAAAGAAGCAATTAATTATGGTGATGCAACGATAAATAAGAATAGATATACGATTGAAAAAATAGTGGAGGAATAAATAGTTTTTCGCAACCCTTCTTATAAATATTCCTAATAAATTACATTATATCGAAAACTTTGGTACTAAGATTCTTGAAACATATAAATTATCAAAAAAAGAAACCATTTTCTCGTCTAGACGATATTTTGTCTTAGCTTTTCCAAGCATGAATTATAGTTGCCCAGTAGTTTTTAGAGATAAATAATTAATTGCAGCTAATTCGGAGTTATTTAAAAATACTTTTTTGGTATTAAATTTTATCTAAGATGTTATTAGGGTGTTTTTGTAAATGATTGAAGATTATTTAGACTCTAAAAACACTGAAAAATAATTC
>CAVEUG010000020.1:0-3007 GCA_963618895.1 Slackia isoflavoniconvertens
TGTTAAAGGATCATGGAAGAGTAAAGTATCCGTTTTAATTATGGGATTTGGAAATCTTTCAAGAAAACAATGGGCTAAAGGACTTTTATTTTTAGCTTTTGAAGGTATTTTCATTACATATATGATAACTACTGGTAGTTATTGGCTTTCTAAATTCTCAACTTTAGGAACTGTTGGGGCCATCGAAGTTTATGATGAAATTACTGATGCATATGTAACTGTTTATAATGATGATTCATTTAAAATTTTATTATATGGTCTTATAACAATTTTATTTATTGTTGCTTTCGTTGTTACTTGGGCATTAAATATGCACCAATGTGCTATGCTTGATAAGATCGAAGCTGAAGGCAAAAAAGTTAAGAGTAATAAAGATGATTTAAGAAGTATGGTTGATGATGAATTCCATAAAACTTTGCTTGCTTTACCAGTTTTAGGTATTTTATTCTTTACGGTTATGCCTATTATCTTCATGATTTTAGTTGCATTTACAAATTATGATGTGAATCATGATGGTTATAAAAACCTATTTACATGGGTTGGCTGGTCTAATTTTAACACTTTACTTTCATTTACTAGTGGAAGTAACTTCATGGTTACATTTGGCGAAGTTCTTTCTTGGACATTAATTTGGGCAGTATTTGCAACATTTACTAACTATTTCTTAGGTATGTTAGTTGCAATGCTTATTAATAAAAAAGGAATTAGACTTAAAAAGATTTGGAGAGGCATTTTAGTTTTGACTATTGCTGTCCCTCAATTTATTTCTTTACTTTATATTTCAAAAATGTTCTCACTTAATGGTATTGTGAATGGTATCATTACATCCTTAGGTGGAACTCGTGTTGATTTCTGGGGTACCACATGGCTTGCTAGACTTATGGTCATCCTTATTAATATTTGGATTGGTATTCCTTACTTAATGCTTATTTGTACTGGTGTTTTGATGAATATTCCAAAAGACTTGTATGAATCAGCAAAAATTGATGGAGCTAATGGTTTCCAACAATATGCAAAGATTACATTGCCTTATATGTTATTTGTTACTGGTCCATATTTATTAACATCATTTGTTGGTAATATTAATAATTTCAATGTTATTTATTTGTTAACTGGTGGTCTTCCAACAAAGATTAATGGTGTTGTTAATGGAACCGCAACTGGCGATACTGACTTATTAATTACCTGGTTATTCAATATGGTTACTGGTGCAAACCCAAGTTACTATACTGCATCAATTATTGGTATTTTAATCTTTATTGTTGTTTCAGTATTATCGTTAATTGTTTATAACGTAATGCCATCCACAAAGAATGAGGAGGATTTCTCATAATGACACTTAGCGAATCTTTAAAATTAAGAAAATTGACTGCTTCTGCTAAAAAAGAAAGATTGGAAGCAGAAAAAGAAGAAAAGAAAGTTGAACATCAAAATGCTGAAGGTGATCCAAAGCATCATATGGGACTTTCCAAAACAAGAGTTATTACAAATACTATTGGTTATATCGTTCTTATTATAATGTCATTTATTTGGCTAATCCCGTTCTTCTGCTTATTCTGTGAATCATTTAGATGTGAATCCACATCTCAAGTTGGTTATATTATTCCTAAACAATGGGGATTTGATAACTATATTAATTTATTTACCAAAACAAATTTCCCAAGATGGTTTATGAATACATTAATCGTTGCATTATTTGTTTCAGTATTCCAAACCTTATTTGTCTTAGCTATGAGTTATGGTTTATCTCGTTTAAGATTTAAAGGTCGTAAGTTCTTAATGAACTTTATGTTAATTCTTGGTATGTTCCCTGGTTTCTTAACTCTTATTTTACTTTATAAGTTATTAAATTCTTGGAATATGACTAACGAAAATGCAATTTGGGGTATGATTGTAGTTTATGTTGCTTCTAGTGGTATGGGATATTACGTATCTAAAGGTTTCTTTGATACAATTTCAAAATCACTCGATGAAGCCGCTAGAATTGATGGTGCATCTCGTCTTCAAATCTTCTACAAAGTTATTATGCCTTTATCAAAGCCTATCATTATTTACACAATTTTAACTGCGTTTATGGGTCCTTGGGGAGATTTCGTTTTTGCTAAATACTTATCGCACGCTACAAGCGATGGTATGAACGTCGCAGTTGGACTTCAAAATTTGATTTCAACTCCAGCATCGCTATATTCAAATTACACAATGTTCTGTGCTGGTGGAATTGTCGTTGCTCTTCCTGTAACTATTCTCTTCATGTTCTTGCAAAAGTATTATGTTGAAGGTGTTACTGGTGGTGCTGTTAAAGGATAGATAGGAGAAAATATATGGCTACTGTAAAATTAACAAATGTTAGAAAAGTTTATCAAGGTGGAGTTGTCGCAGTAGATAATTTCAATCTTGATATTAAAGATAAAGAATTTATTGTTTTTGTCGGACCTTCTGGTTGTGGAAAATCTACAACTTTAAGAATGGTTGCTGGACTTGAAGATATTAGTGGTGGAACTATTGAAATCGATGGTGAAGTCGTTAATGATTTACAACCAAAAGATCGTAATATCGCAATGGTTTTCCAAAACTATGCTTTATATCCACATTTAACTGTTTTTGAAAATATGGCTTTTGCTTTACGTTTACAAAAAATGGTTACGCCAGCAACTGATAAAGATGGAAATTTTGTTTATGAAATAAATGAGAAAAAAATTAAAGATCTTGAAATAGAATTAAAGAAAGTTTCTAAAGATAAAAAACTATCAGAAAAAGAAAAAGAAAAATTATCTAAAGAAATTTCTGAGCAAATTGACCTTGTAAAAAAGAATCCTGCGCAAGTATATGAATACAGAAAATTAAGCAATGATGAAATCTATAAAAAAGTCACTAATGCTGCTGAAGTTTTAGGTATTACTGAACTCTTAATGCGTAAACCAAGAGCATTATCTGGCGGTCAACGTCAAAGAGTTGCTATTGGTAGAGCTATGGTTAGAGATTCTAAAGTATTCTTAATGGATGAACC
>CAVEUG010000021.1:0-10018 GCA_963618895.1 Slackia isoflavoniconvertens
GATCTTCAATCTTTTATTGATTACTTCTCAACAATAGGAGATTCGATTGTTGCAATTAAACAAAATACAATTATCAAAATACATGTTCACACTAAAGAACCATGGAAAGTAATTCAGTTTGCCCAACAATATGGGGAATTTGTAACTTTTAAAATGGAAAATATGACTATTCAGCATAATGAAAAACTTTTAAAAGAAATGCCAATTCATGGTAAAGGTGTAAAAGTATCAAATGATATCAAACCTGAACCATTAAAGCGTTCAAAAGTTCAATTAATAACTGTTGCTCCATCTCCAGAAATCGGAAAAATATTCGAAGAAATGGGCGTCGGAGGAGTTATTGCTGGCGGGCAAACAATGAACCCGTCAACCCAAGACTTCTTAAATATGTTTGATTATGTTAATGCAGATGAAATTATCGTATTCCCAAATAATGGTAATGTCATTATGACTGCAGAACAAGCAGCAAAACTTTATTCAAAATCACATGTTCATGTTCTTCGCTCCAAATCGGTTGTTCAAGCATATTCTGCTATGAAAATGGCCGACTTCGATAATTCAATTGAAGAAAATATTAAAATGATGGAAGAACAAATGAATGCAGTTGTTTCTTTAGAAATGTCTAGATCAATTAGAGATTCTAAAAACAATGGTATAACTATTAAAAAGAATGATTTTATTGGAATCATGGATGGAAAAATCGTTTCGCACGATAGAGCAATCATCCCAGCTACTAAAAAAATGATGAAACTTGTTCCAAATATGGATGATAAAGCAATTATTACAATTTTCTATGGGAAAAATGCTACAGAAAAAATGAAAGCAGACCTAAAATCAACATTAGAAAAAGAATATCCAATGATGGATATACTCGAAGTTGATGGCGGTCAACCAGTCTACCATTTTGTAATTGCAATAGAATAACGGCTTCAATAGCCGTTTTCTTTTTCTATAAATCATCTTTGATTTTAATTAGTCAAAAATGATTTTTTTATGACTAATTCAATAATATTTCATCCATGAATATTGTTCTTAGAGAACATAAAAACTATGTAACCCATTTAAAATAATGTTTTTAAAAATAATTTATTATAGAATTAATTAAATAGTTTGAAGGGATAATTAGATATGAAAAAAGAAAAAGATATCGTTGGTTTAGGCGAAATGATGCTTCGTTTAACTGCACCTAGAGGAAGACTCATTCCAGATGCAGGAGAATTCCAAGCTAGTTATGGTGGCGGAGAAGCTAATGTTTTAATTTCTTTATCACATTTAAAACATAAATGTGTTTATCTTTCTAGATTACCAATTGATGATTTAGGAAATGCTTGTAAAAAGAAACTACTTGCTCACGAAGTTGATTGTTCAAATATTATTCATGATCACCATAGTTTTGGGATGTATTTTGTAGACATTGCAGAAGGCAGTAGAAGTTCAAATACTTTATATAATCGTAAACATAGTAGTGCTTCGCATATGAAACCAACTGATTTCGATTTTGATAAAATTTTTACTAATGCAGAAATGTTTTATTTAACAGGCATTACACTCGCAATTTCAAAAGAAGCAAGAGAAACTGCACTTCTTGCGCTTAAAAAAGCTAAGGAATATGGAGTAAAAGTCATATTTGATTTCAACTACCGTTCAAGACTACTTTCATTAGATGATGCTAAAAAAATTTATCCATTAGTTATTGATTATTGTGATGTAGTATTTGCTTCACCATTCGATTTCAAAACTTTATTAAACTTTGAACCCGAAGAAACTGATGATGATAAATTATTCTTTGATGCAATGAAACACTATAAACTAGATAGAGTTTATACAAAACATAGAAAAATTATTGCAAGCAACGAACATATTTTAAATGGAATTGCCTATACAAAAGATGGCAAATACGAAAGCGGCGAAATGAATTGCTTAATTTATGATCGTATCGGTGCTGGGGATGCTTATGCTGCAGGTGTCATTCATGGATATTTAAAAGGTTATAACGAAGAAAAAACATTATGTTTAGGAATTGCAAACGCAATTTTAAAACAATCGTTATTTGGTGATTATGCCAAGTTCAATGAATCCACTCTATTAGATTTTATAGCTAGTAAAGGGAAAGGCGAAATTAAAAGATAAAAAAATGGCTCAAAACGAGCCATTTTTTGATATCAGTAGTTTTTACATCAAAGTTGCTTGAGGAACTTTTGGTAATCCTGGCATTGTTAAAATATTTCCAGTTAAAACAACAATAAATTCAGCCCCGTTTGATAATTTTACTTCTCTTACAGTAATTTTGAAGTTTCTTGGGCAATTTAATAATTTAGGGTTATCACTAAAACTTGATGGGGTTTTTGCCATGCAAACAACAAGATTTTCTTTATGTAATTTTTTGATTCTTTCAATATCTTCAAGTGCTTTAGGAGTATAATCAACACCATCTGCTCTATAAATATTTTTTGCGATATTCAAAATTTTATTTTCAATTGAATCGTTTAAGTCATATAAAGGTTTATAATTCGTCTTCTTTGTGGCTAAGCATTCTAAAACCTTATTAGCAAGATCTACTGCGCCTTCTCCACCTTTTAAGAAACCATCAAGGAAAGCAACTTCATAGCCTTTCTCTTTGCACCAATTTGTCAAAAATTTAACTTCATTTTCGCTATCGCTAGCAAAATGATTAATAGCAATAACAACGGGGACCCCAAACTTCCTTAAGTTTTCATAATGTTGTTCTAAATTTTTAACACCCTCTTTTAATGCATCAATATTTTCCTTATTTAAATCTTCAAAAAGTACTCCACCATGCATTTTAAGAGCTCTAATTGTTGCAACTAAAACTGCCATGTTAGGCGCAAGTTCACCAACCCTACATTTAATATCAAGGAACTTTTCCGCGCCTAAATCCGCTGCAAAACCAGCCTCAGTAATAACAATTGGCGATAATTTTAAAGCTAATTTAGTAGCAATTAAACTTGAACAACCATGAGCTATATTCGCAAATGGTCCACCATGAACCAAGCATGGATTATTCTCGGCAGTTTGGACAATATTAGGCCATAAAGCATATCTCATAATTTTCATAATTGCATTTGTAATATGCAAATCTTTTAGATAAACAGGTTCATCATTATAGTTATAAGCAACGATGATATTTTCAAGTCTTCTAACAAAATCTTCTTCATCTTTTGCGATACAAAGTATCGCCATTAACTCGCTAGCAACAGTTATTTCAAAGTGGTCTTTCCTTTGAACACCGTTTTTCTCACCAAAGCCAATTTCAATATCTCTCAATTCACGATCGTTTGTATCAATTGCTCTTTTCCATAAAATTTTATCTTTATTTATATTAAGTTCATTACCTTGATAAATATGGTTATCAATAATCGCAGCAATTAAATTAATTGAGGAAGTTAAACAGTGCATATCTCCTGTAAAATGAAGATTTATATCTTCTTGGGGCTCGATTGTAACCTTTCCTCCACCAGTTGCACCACCTTTAAGACCAAATACTGGTCCCATTGAAGGTTCTCTTAAGCAAAGCAGTGCTTTTTGATGTAGTTTCGCAAGCCCGTCAAGCAAAGCAATGCTCGTTGTTGTTTTTCCTTCGCCAGCTTTAGTAGGAGTAATTGCAGTAACAAGAACCAATTTTCCATCAGGATTATTTTTGTTTTTTTCATAAACACTTGGATGAATTTTAGCTTTATAGTTTCCATATAATTCCAATTCATCTTGGTTAATGCCTATTTTCTTTGCAACTTTTGTAATATTTTCTAAACTCATTATTCTTCCTCCTTTATATTTAGCATATCTCTTAATGCATAGCTTGCCATCGCAAGTCCCGATGCATTAGGAGTAAATACCATTGATGAGACAATTCTATCTTTGATTATAGGTTTTTCTAAAGAAAAAGAAACAATAACATTTGAAATATCTACGTAATTTTCTTTTAACAAATACCTTAATTTTTTGGCTAAAGGGTCGGTCGTTGTTTTATTTAATTTCGTAATAACTACTTTTGTTGGATCAAGTCTATTCCCCATTCCTAAACTAGAAATTATTTTAATTTTGTGCTCTTTACAATATTTGATTAATAAAACTTTTGCCTTAATATCATCAATGCAATCGAAAACATAATCACAATTATCAAAAATTTTAAAATCAAAATTTTCATCAATTTTTGAAAAAACCATATCTATTTCAGCTTCTTTTCTTAATTGAAGCATGTGTGACTTTAAAGATTCAACTTTGCTCGCTCCAATATCATCTATGGAATAAGCGAATTGTCTATTAAGATTTGATTTATCAACTCTATCAAAATCAACTAATATAAATTTATAAATTCCAGACCTTAATAAAGCTAGGGGTATTATCGAACCAACTCCACCATTGCCACAAACTGCAACTTTTTTAGTTTTTAAACTAGATAAATTTTCTTCGCCAATCAATAATTTTGTTCGATCATCGAATTGTTTTTCCATAATCAATTGCCTCCTCTTCAGAAGTGAACCAATTTATATTATCAAATTGATGTTTGAAAAAAGTCATTTGCCTCTTTGCATAATTTCTTGTATTCTTTTTAATTAATTCAACCTTTTCTTCAAAAGGAAGTTCATTATTAAATTCTTTATACCCAATAGCCTGAAGTGCTCTTTTATTTGCTCCATGTTCATAAAACAAGAATTCAACTTCCTTTTCTAGTCCAGAATCAATCATCTTATCAACTCTTTGATTAATTCTTTCATATAAAATTTCTCTAGGTATATCTAATCCTATAAGATGAACATCATCATATAAAAGTTTGTTTTTCCCATTTTGGTTTAAAGATGATTTTGATTTTCCATGAATCTTGTAAATATATAACGCTCGCAATAATCTTTTGCGATTATTAACTCCAATTTTATTTGCATCAATAGGGTCAATTATTAATAATTTTTCATATAATTCTTCGTTAGTATATTCACATAAAAAATCATTTGGCATTGGCGATTCATCTTTTTCAAAATTATAATCATATAATACGACTTTTAAATACAGACCCGTTCCACCGACTAAAATTAAATTTTCATTTTCGTGTTCTTTTAAAAACTTTCTACAAACTTCCTGATATTTCGAAACATCAAAATCTTCATCAATATTTTTAAAATCATATAAAAAATATCTACCAGATTCCAATTCTTCTTTTGTAGGTTTTGCAGTACCAATATCCATTTCTTTATAGACTTGAAAAGCATCGAAATTTACTATTTTTGCATTATAAAAAAGCGATAATTCTTCTGCAACTTTAGACTTTCCACTCGCTGTTGGACCAACAATGCAAATAATCAAATTTCAAGCTCCTTTTTAATTTCTTCCAATAAATCATAAACTTCGTCGCTAACACTTTTAAATTGAATAACTAAAGGATTCTCGTTATATTGCTTTAAAAGTTTGTAATATTCTTCTCTACTTTCATCAGAAGGATGACAATTTTGAAGATAAGAAATATGCTTTCTTAAGCTCGAAAGTTCATCAGACTTTTCTATTAGTTCTTTAAGTTTAATATATTCTTGAATAATTTGCTCATTCAATAAATCTTCTTTAATTTTATTTAATGATTCTTTAATCTCTTTATTCATTAACTACCTCACCAATTAAGAAATAGAGATGATTTTCTAAAATCTTTACATTAATAATTTTGCCTATTAATGAATCATCACCCTTAAAATTAACGACTTTATTATTTTCAGTATAACCTGTCATTAAATCATTGTTCTTTTTAGAAACGGAATCAACCAAAACTTTATAAGTTTTCCCGACCATATCTTCTGATTTTTTAAGGAAATCTTCTTCTAAAGATTTTTTAAGTTCTGTAAATCTCTTCGACTTTTCTAAATATGGAACGTCATCTTTTAATCTTGCAGCTGGTGTTCCAACTCTAGGTGAATAAATGAAAGTATATGCACTTGTATAACCTACTTCTTTGCAAAGCGACACTGTATCTAAAAATTCTTCATAAGTTTCGTTTGGGAAACCAACAATAATATCTGTAGAAAGAGCAATATTAGGTATTATTTTTTTAATACGCCCAACCAAAGTAAGATATTCTTCTCTTGTATATCTTCTTGCCATTCTTCTTAAAACTTCATTACTTCCTGATTGAACTGGTAAATGGATATATTTCATAATGTTGTCATACTTCGCCATTACTTCTATAACTTCATCTTTGAAATCACTAGGATAAGAAGTTAAAAATCTAAGTCTAGGAATTCCAAGTTTAGCAACTTCTTCTAAAAGAGTTGCAAAAGTAACTCCAGTTTTTAAATCTTTTCCATAAGCATCGACATTTTGACCAAGCAATGTAATTTCTTGATATCCCGAATCAACGAGCTCTTTGCATTCTTTTAAAATATCGTTTATATCACGACTTCTTTCTTTTCCCCTCGTATAAGGAACGATACAATAAGTACAAAACTTATCACATCCATAAGTAATATTAACAAAAGCTTTAAATTTATCGTTTCTAATTGAAGGAAGATCTTCGATAATGTCTCCTTCACCACTTGAGACACAAACAACACGTTTATTAGTTTCTAAATGTTTTTCAAGAATTAAAACTAAATCTTTAATGTTATGAGTGCCAATTAAAATATCAACACATTTGAAAGTTTCCAAAACTCTGTCAATAACATGTTTTTGTTCGCTCATACACCCAGAAACAATTAAAATAATATCCTTTTTTGTTTCTTTTAGTTTCTTAACATCGCCAATCTCACCATATACTTTATCTTCAGCGTTTTCTCTAACTGCACATGTATTAAGTAAAATAATGTCAGCATCTTTTAAATTGTTTGTTCTATCCATTTTTAATGAATTAAAAATACCTGAAATATTTTCTTCATCACGATAATTCGCCTGACATCCATAAGTTCTAATAAAATATTTTTTACCATTTAAAAAATTAATGACTTCTTCATTTGGAACATAATCATAATGATAAGTTTCACTATGTTTTAATCTTTCTCTAGCTTTATTCATACTAGGAAGATCTAAATATAAAATATCTTTACCCATTATCTTTACCATTCAATAAATTGATTCTTTCAATCTTTATTGCCTTATTAGTTTTATCATCAAATTCAATTATTACAGCATTAAATAAATTGTCATCACTTTCTAAATATTCAAAACTTACACTTCGATCATGAAACATAGTTCTTTTAATAACCGAATTTATTTCATTCCCTAAAACTGAATTATAGCTTCCACACATTCCAACATCGCTTATAAAAGCAGTATTATTATTTAAAATTTGGCTATCCGTTGTTTGAACGTGTGTATGTGTTCCTATAACCGCGCCAAGCTTATTGGAAAAATAATATGCAAATGATTTCTTTTCGCCGGTTGATTCAGCGTGATAATCAACAATATGAATATCAGAATTATCATTTTCAATTAACTTAGAAATTACTTTATATGGTTCTTCAACTTTTTCTTTCATGAAAGAAAGACCTAATACATTAGTAATTCTAATCTTTTTACCTTTGCATAAATAAACATTTGATCCTTTACCAGGAAACACTCTTTTAATATTCAATGGCCTAACAATATTATCGTTACTAAGAACATCTAAAACTTCGATATTATCTCGATAATGATTACCAAGAGTCATGCAATCTATTGGAAGGTCGCATAAAAAATCATATGTGGTCTTATTAATCCCATGTCCATATGCAATATTTTCAACATTGACAACTACAAAGTCACACTTGGTTTTATTTAGAACAAAGGGAAGGTTCTTTGAAAGAGCCTTCCTTCCTACTTCTGCTACAACATCCCCTACAAATAAAATTTTCATTATTTAGCTGTTTCTATCGCGCGATATTCACGAATGACATTAACCTTGATTTGACCAGGGAAAGTCATTTCGTTTTCGATCTTCTCTTTTATGTCGTGCGCCATCTTAAAGGCTTGAAGATCATCAATTTTTTCTGGAATAACCATAACTCTAACTTCTCTACCAGATTGCATTGCGAAACATGATGAAACGCCATCAAATCCTTTGCAAATATTTTCAAGTTGTTCAATTCTCTTGATATAAGTTTCAAGAGTTTCACTACGAGCACCAGGTCTTGCGGCACTTAAAGTATCTGCAGCAGCGACTAAAACACTAGTAAGATATTTTGGTGAACAATCTCCATGATGAGACTCAATTGCATTAATAACAACATCTGGTTCGCCAAATTTTTTTGCAAGTCTTGCTCCAATTTCAACATGGCTTCCTTCAAGTTCAAAGTCAGCAGCTTTTCCAATATCATGGAGCAATCCAGCACGTTTAGCCATATTTTGATCTAAGCCTAGTTCTGCCGCCATCATTCCGCAAATTTGAGCTGTTTCTATACTATGCTCAAGTTGATTTTGCCCATAACTTGTTCTATATCTTAATTTACCAACATAAAACATGAGTTCTTTGTCCATTCTGCCAATACCTAGTTTAAAGACAGCATCTTGGCCAGCTTTACGAATGACTTCATCAACTTCTTTTTGACATTTTGCAACAACTTCTTCAATTCTTCCTGGTTGAATTCTTCCATCTTTAACAAGAATTTGAAGAGCACGTGAAGCAACTTCTCTACGAATAGGATTGAAACAACTAATAGTAATTGCTTCAGGAGTATCGTCGATAATAATGTCAACTCCAAGCATTTGTTCAAGTGATTTAATATTTCTTCCTTCGCGGCCAATGATTCTTCCTTTCATTTCATCGCTTGGAAGAGCGATTACATTAACAGTATGATCAGTCGTAACCTCTTGAGCATCCCTAAACATTGCATTTGCTAATATTTGTTTTGCTTTTTCATCGGCTTCTTGTTCAGCTTCATCTTCTCTATTCTTCATGTATTGAGCAATTTCACGATTATATCTTTCCTCAACACGTCTAAAGATTTCAGATTTCGCTTCTTCAGTTGACATTTTTGCAACTTTTTGAAGTTCACTAATAATGCTATCAATCTTACTTTGTAAAATAGCATCTTTCTTTTTGTTTTCCTCGATGCCTTTATCAATTAAAGTTTCCTTTTCATCAAGAGCATTTTCTTTTTGTGTCAAAGCAGCATCTCTTTGATTAATAAGCTGTTCCCTTTGATTAAGTTTACCCTCTTGAACTACAACATCTTGTTTTCTTTCTTTGATATCTTTCTCTGCTTCTTGCTTCATCTCAAATACTTTTTGTTTTGCATCTATTTCTGCATTTTTAATAAGATGCTCTGCTTTTATTTGAGCTTCATTTAATATCTTATCGGCGTCATGTTTTGCTTTTTTCTCCTTAAATCTTGGAGAAAAAGTGAAATATAAAACGCCAATAGCAACACCTACAAATAAGCTAAGAAGAGATATGATTAATACCCAGTACCAATCCATAATTAAAATCTCCTTTTACTATAAAAGTACCGTAAGTGAAAAAACCTATAAAATTAACAATATATCGTTGTTTATTAAGACAATTATAATAATTAAAATATATATTAAGTATCTTACGATACCCTAAAATTATAACAAAGGAAATTTATATATTCTATATATAAATTACTAAAAACAAACTAAAATTTATAAAAATTAAATTACGAATTTTTCTTAAAAAAATTCTCATCTAATGTTTTTGTGCCATCATCAAGAGCTTTTGCAACTTTCTTGTTCAAGGCTTCTCCAGTTACAACTTCTTTTTTTAATTTTTCAAAAACGTCAGGGTTTTCGGCCAAATATAGTTTTGCGGTATCTCTGCCTTGTCCCATTCTATCTCCATAAACTTCATACCAAGAACCTGATTTTTTAACAATTCCCATTTGAAGTCCAAGATCTAAAAGTTCTCCTTCTTTTGAAATACCTTTCCCATAAATAATATCTAATTTGCAAGATTTAAATGGAGGTGCAACTTTATTCTTTACAACCTTCACACAAACCGTATTCCCAACAAAATTAACTCCTGATTTAATAGCTTCAGTTCTTCTAATATCAAGTCTAATACTTGAATAGAATTTTAAGGCTCTAC
>CAVEUG010000022.1:0-3236 GCA_963618895.1 Slackia isoflavoniconvertens
AAATTAGGCATTTCATTAAATGAAAGAGGACAACTTGTTCAAAATGGGATTCAAAAAGTAAATTCAAAAAAATATAAAAAAAATGATTTTATTTTTAAAGAAGGTTACGTTTTAAATTTAAAAGAAAACGATCTAAAAAAGACATCTCCTTTACAAATTATTAAATATAGAGCTAAAAATGGTGAGAATGTTTATGAAACTAAATTTTCTATATTTAGTTTCAGGTATGCACTTGTCGAAACTAAACTCGATATTTCTAAAATTGAGTTTTGTGGGATAGCTGTTTATAGCAATTTTAAAACAGTTGGAAGTTTCACATGCAACAACAAATTAATCAATAAATTTGTTGAAAATTCTTTGTCAACTATTAAGAATTTATCGCTTAGTATCCCAACTTATTCTCCATTTTATGATAGAAGCGGTAATTTAGCGGAAAATTTAATTTTATTTAATTCAGCAAGTTATTTAGTTGATTATTATCCTTTAAGCAAAAAATACATTAGAGATATTTTTGATACTCAAAATAAATCTGGCGATTTTGAAATTAAAGCACCAAAAGGCGATGTTTCTAACAAAGAAAGAAAATTTAAAACGTCATATGCTTATAACGATGCAGGTATTTTGTTGCCATATTATTTTTATAAAAAATACGGAGATGAATCTTTGATTAGGGAATATTACGATAATATGGTTATTTTTGGAAATAATCTCATTAAAAAATGTAGTTTCCCAGCAATATTACATAAAAATGCAAAAATAAGCCCTTCAAATAGTAAGTATTTATTAAATAAAGGAATATCTATTGGTGATATTGGTGAAGCAAAAGATGTTTATAATCCTAAAAAGTTTGATTGGATTTTCCCGAAAGTTTATGAAAATACTTTATATGCGCATTTGGATTTTAAAGCTTTATCATTATTTTCTAGTTTATTAAGCAGGCCTGAAGAAGCTAAGTTTAATGAATATGAAAACGGAACATTAAAAGCATTTAATGAATTATTAGTTAAAAAAGAATATACGCTAGACACAAATAGACAATCTAGATTAGTTGTTCCTTTAACTTTTAATTTGTTAAGCGAACAATATGATAGGTTTGCAAAAGAGAGACTTTTAAAAATATATGAAGAAAATGGTCACAAACTTAATACAGGGAATTTAAGTACGCCATATTTTATATTTGCATTATTTAAAGCTGATAAAGAATTGGCTTTCAGTGCTATTGAAAGTGAAAGAGCTGATAAATGGCTTTATTTATGCAAAGATAATTCAACTACTTTATTTGAAAATTCTTACAATGATGACATAAATTATATTTCAAAAATTACATTAGTCGATTTCTTATTTTCTAAAGTTGCAGGAATCAATATTAGCAAAGAAAATTTTTTTGAAATTAAGCCTAATTTTGGGGGAGGAATTATGTCAGTAAATTGCGAATATAATTCTATTTATGGCTTGGTAAAAGTTAATTATAAAAGAGATGATAAAACATTTAATTTAAGAGTTGTTATTCCTGGGAATTGTGATGCAATCGTAACTTTGCCAAGTGGCAAAGAAGTATTTTTGCATTCTGGAATTTATAATTTTAACGAATATTTATAAATGGAGGGATTTTCATGAAATCAAAAGTTTATTTTACGAAAGAAATTACGCCTGCATCATTAGTTAGGCTTTATGAAATTTTAGGTGTTAAATTAGATGGAAAAGTTTGTGTTAAAGTCCACAGTGGTGAACCAGGAAATCAAAATTTTTTACATCCTGAATTTTTTAAACCACTTGTTGATTTAGTCGATGGGACAATTTGTGAATGTAATACTGCTTATGATGGTGGGAGAAACACTTCAGAAAAGCACATTGAGACGTTAAAAAATCATGGATGGAGCAAATATTTCAAAGTTGATCTTTTAGATAAAGAAGGTCCGGATTATTGTTTTGAAATTGAAGATGGATTTGTTATTAAAAAGAATTACGTTGGTAAAGGCTTATTAAGTTATGATTCTTTACTTGTATTAAGCCATTTTAAAGGTCATCCAATGGGTGGTTTTGGCGGTGCATTAAAACAACTTTCAATTGGCTGTGCTTCAAGTTATGGTAAAAAATATATTCATGGCGCAGGGAATACTGAAGGTAATTTTTGGGGAACAGAACAAGATAAATTCATTGAAGCTATGGCTGATGCTGCTAGTGTTGTTGCAAAACATTTTGTAAATAAAGCTGTTTATATCAATATTATGAAAAATATGTCAGTAGATTGTGATTGTTGCGCTGTTGCGGAAGATCCATGTATGGAAGATATTGGAATTTTAATTTCAAATGATCCAATTGCTATTGATAAAGCTTGTGTCGATTTAGTTTATGAATCAAAAGATCCAGGAAGAGATCATCTTCTTGAAAGAATTAAATCTAGACATGGTGAACATATTTTAGAAACTGCTGTTAAACATAATTTTGGTTCGCTTGAATATGAACTAATCGATGTTGATAACTTATAAATTTTTCTTTAAATGGATATGTTGGTAATTTTCATCCAAAAATAATGGTTGATTTAAACTCGTATATCCATTTTTAAAATAGAAACATCTTTATCGAATTGGGCATCTAAATATATTGTAGTGTAACCATTATTTTTGGCATATTTTTCTGCTTCATTTAATAATGCTGTTCCTAAATGTATTCCTCGATACTCTTTTAATATTGCAAATCTTCCAAGTTTTAATGAGTGTTCATCTTTTTTGATTAATTTTAATGTACAAATTGGTACATCATTTAAAAACATTAAGATATGAGTACAACTATTATCTAAATCATCAATATCTACTATATAGCATTGTTCTTTAATGAATACAATCTCTCTATTTTTTTAATTGATTCATTAATTTTATTAAAAAATTCAAATCTAATATTGTTTTCGTTCATAATCATGAATATATGATATTTATTTAACTATGTAAATTAAAAAGATTTGATTTAATCGGATTGATCTTATATATATGATATTAAAAAATACATGTTGATTTTTATTGAGTTTTTATATATCATAATAAGGCGCGTGGATCATTGGTGTAGCGGTTAACATGTCACACTGTCACTGTGAAGATCACGGGTTCGATTCCCGTATGATCCGCCATTTTTTTAAAAATTAGGCTGGCCCGGTAGCTCATCTGGTAGAGCAAAGGACTGAAAATCCTTGTGTAGCGGGTTCGACCCCCGCCTGGGCCACCATAGAAAACTTCATCGAC
>CAVEUG010000022.1:4098-10523 GCA_963618895.1 Slackia isoflavoniconvertens
TTAAGTAATGTATTTTCTTGAATTACCTTAGCAACCATGTGTTGAGGTACTTCTTGATATGAATCGAATTCACGATTATAGAAACCAGAACCTTTTGTTAAAACTCTTAATTTTGAAACATAATCTTGAATTTCTGCTTCAGGTACAAGAGCGGTAATTTCTTGGATACTTTCTGGTTTTTCATCAATTGAGAGGATTCTTGCTCTACGTTGATTCAAATCATTTAAGATATTTCCAGTATATTCATTATTTACTTGAATATAAACTTTCATGATTGGTTCAAGAATGGTTGGATTACATTTTGCGTAAGCTTCTTTAAATGAAATTTGAGCAGCCATCTTGAATGAAAGATCGTTACTATCGACGCTATGATATTTTCCATCAAGGAGGATACCTTTAACACCTAAAACTGGGAATCCAGCAAGTTGTCCTGATTGTAGGCCTTCAAAGAAACCTTTTTCAACTGCAGGAATATAGTTCTTTGGAACTGATCCACCAAAAATTCTTTCTTCAAAACAATTTTCTTCTGTTGGTTCAAATCTCATAACAACAATACCATAGAAACCTGAACCGCCAGATTGTTTAACATATCTTCCTTCAGCTTCAGCACTTCCTCTAATCGTTTCACGATAAACAATTTTTGGAGTAGACATTGTTAAATTAACTTTGAATAAATTTGAAATTCTTTCTTTAATGAAATTTAAGTATGATTCACTTAATCCACCAATTAAAAGTTGTTTTGTTTCATTGTTACGTTTAACTTCTAAACATGGATTTTCAATTTGAAGTTTAGCAATGGCTTGCATTGTTTTATCTTCTTCTTTTGAATCAGCAAAAGTTAAAGCTCTAAAATAAACGGCGGTTGGGAATTTTGTAGGTTCCATAATAAATACATTTGCTTTATCACAAATTGTATCGGTTGTTTCAAGTTCTTCTAATTTTTGAATACCAGCAATATCTCCGGCTAAAACTTTATCAACAGGAGTGAAGTTGCCACCTTTAATAGAAACTAAGTTATTAATTTTTACGGTTTCATTCAATCTTGGGATATAAACTTCATCGCCTGAATGTAATTCACCACTTAAAACCTTAATAACATTAACAACACCTTTGAATGGATCAAAGTAAGTCTTAAAGACATAAGCACTGAATGGTTCAGTGGTAGAAGTTGTTCTTTGAACTTCCTCGCCTTTTTCGTTTTTACCAACATATGGTTTTAAGTCGCAACTTGATGGTAAATAATCAACTAGCATTTGTAACATTGTGTGTAAACCAATGCATTTAGTTGTGCAACCACAAAGAATAGGAGTTAATTGACCACTTAAAACACCGGAATGTAATCCTTTATGAATTTCATCCATTGTTAAAGTTTCGCCACCAAAGTATTTATCTAAATATTTATCATCGGTCAAAGCTACTTGCTCTTCAATTTTTGTATGAAGTTCAATAACTTTTGCTTTCTTGTCTGGGTAGATTTCTTCATCAACACATTCTGTACCATTATATTTTCTTGCTTTCATTGTAATAACGTTGACGAATCCATCAAATTGATCTTGGTGACCCATTGGATAAACAAATGAAATTGGGCCATTTTTATCAAGTTTTTGAGAAATGTCTTCTAAGATTTCTTCGTAAACAATGTTTTCTTTGTCCATTTTATTAACATAAATAATGGTTGGAATACCATGTTTTCTTAAAAGACGATAATGTTTAACTGTTTCAACTTCTACTTTTTTACTTGCATCGATGCAAAGAATTGCACCTTTAGCAATATCCATGACGCCTAATGCTTCATAAATGAAGTCGTCATTTCCTGGGATATCAATTAAATTAAGTTTGTAATCTTTGTAATAAATTGGAACGATAGAAAGTTGACAAGAACTAAGTCTATTTTGTTCCTCTTTTGTGAAATCGCTGATTGTATCTTTATTTTCAACGGTCCCCTTCTTTAAGTTGGCGGTAATACTATGTAGCGTTTCGACTAACGTAGTCTTACCAGTACCCTGGTGTCCCAAAACTAGTATGTTTCGGATGTTCTCTGCAGAATATTCCATATTATCCTCCTTTATTATTCTTTCGAAATAATTATGTATTTCTTCTACGACACGACTTATGTATATATTTTACAATAGAGATTTAAAAATAAAAATATAAATTTAAGAAATAATCGATTTAATGCAAGTTTTTAGTTTCTTGACATAAAAATCTATTTTTAGTAGACAAAATAAAACTAGTTGATTCTTGTAAGCAATTTTCAAAATATTTAAAATATTTTTAGGAGGTTTTTCTTATATGGCAAAAAAGAAAAATAAATTTAGTTTAGGCTTTATTGTTGCTTGCGTTGCTTGTTTATTAGCAATTGTTGGATTCTGTATGGTTTTCACCCAAGGATTTATCTATGCCGAGGATGGTGGAAGCATGCTTGGGATTTCAGTATCTGGCAAGGTAAGTTATCCAGGATTAGGTGTAGTTTTTGGTGGCACTCATAATGTCAGTGTTACTGCATCATCAAGCATTACCGGAAGTTCAACAACATCATCATCTGTAGATTTTGCTTTCAACTTTGTTGGATGTTTTGCATTTGTTTTAGCATTACTTGGTGGCATTGCTGGTCTTTTTGGATCAAAAAACAAATATGTTGCATTATGCGCTGTTGTTCTTGCTTTAGTTGGAACTGTTATGGTTTTCTTTACTGTTAGTGGTTATGCTGCTGCAAATTCAACTGATAATGTTAAGCTTGATCCAAATAGTTATAAATGGGGAGCAGGTTTAATTATTGCTATTATTTGTTTCTGTGTTGAGACTTTAGGTCTTTGCTACAACGCATTTAAAGCTTTAAAGAAATAAGATTATATCGAATAAAAATCATACACGACTATAAAATAGTCATATATGAAATATTGTAAAATAAAAGCAATTAGGTACTAAACTTAATTGCTTTTTTCTTTCTTGGATTTTATTTTATATAGCAAATTAAGAGATATAGTTTTTGTATCGCTTGCTATTTTCTTTCCTGCATAGATAAATGTGAATATTTCAAGTCTTCCAATAAACATAGCAATAGTTATTAATATAACCAAGAAATTGTTATCCATATATTCTATTCCTGAACTAATTCCTGCATTACTTAAGGCAGTAGAAGTTTCAAACATAACATACATAAAGTTGTATTGACCATTTGTTACCATTGCAAAAATTATTGAAAGCAAAAAGAACAATAACATATATAAAATGCCATATGTGCATGAGTCGGTAATCTCTTTTTGTGAAATTGCACGGTCTTGCCCATATTTATAAATATAGTGAGGATAGATAATGTTTTGAGCAGAGTATTTTTCTTTTAATGACCAGTGAATAGATTTTGCAATGACGCCAATACGATACATTTTAATACCACCAGCTGTAGATCCTTGCTGACCACCAAAGCACATAACTAATGTAAGTAAGAAAATTGCCGGAGCACTAAAAGTATCATTTAATGATGGTGCATTGCTGAAACCCGTTGTAGTCACAGATGAAATATAGAAGAACACGTCGTATCTTAAACTTTCCAAGAATGATAATTTGTTATTTGTTATACTTGGAACAATACTTGTAATAATTATTAATAATGGGATAAAAACCAAAGCAGTGTAGATAGTGGTTGTCATGTCCAAATCTTTGAATGCTTTCTTGAATTTAAAAGTAAAAAGTAAGAACATAACAAAGAAATTTGTCGCACTTAAAACCATTAAAACTTCAACAACAATTTCGATTGCTAAATTATTATAAGCATAAATACTCATATCTCTTGTTGAAAATCCGGCACTTGAAACACTAGACATAGTAGTGCAAAGAGCTTCAAAGTATGAAGCATATTCTGGATCATTTTCACAACCTTGAGGACGATCAATTTTTGTCCATTCATTCATGCCACTAAGCCAAAGAACAATACTTCCTACAATAGTTAGAGCAATATAAATTCCAAAAATTAATTTAGCAGATTTATATAAATTTGGTAAAAGTCTATCAGTATGCCCTTCACTATAATAAAGAGAGATTCCTTGATTATCATTTAAAACGCATGTTAAAACTAAAACGAAACCAACGCCACCTGTAAATTGAAGTAAGGCTCTATAAAATAAGAAACAATGACCATCACCATTTAATAAATGAGTAGGAGAATTAGAAGCTCTTAAAGCACTTAAACCACAAGTTGCAAAACCTGAAACAGTTTCATATAAGCCTTGAAAATAGTTTAAACCTAATCCACCAAATCTAAATGATCCAAAGTAATCTGGAAGCGAAAATGGAATTGCGCAAAATAAACATGAAAACAACCAAATGAGAACTAGTAACACAAAATCTTGATATTTTCCGAGTTTAACTTGTTCTCTATTTTTTAATAAAAAGGAAAGAGCAATTCCTATAATAATAGAAGATATTCCAGGAACTAAAAAAGCTAGTATTCTATTGAATTCATATTGATAGAAAAACATTGATACAATTGGCAAAAGAATAATAACGCCAGCAACAATTAAAAAAATTCCTAAATAACCTAATATTAAAGGCCATCCCCTGCTTTGCTTATTATTTCTTTGATTAGCAATTTCGTCTTCTAAAGGTTTTACAACACTTTTGTTTAGTTTAAATATATCTTTAAATCTAACTTTTGGATTTCTTGTATATTTAGCCTTATTTTTCTTCATGAAACTTATTATAATCATATAGAAAAAAATTGCCATTCTTAGTAGAGAAGGAACTATTTAAAATTCATCAATTTTTTTATAAAAATTGATGGAAATAATTGTCAAAAATAATGATTGAATCATACAAAATAATAATAGATAATTTAAATACTTAAAAATGGAGAAATAATTATGCAAAAAAGGAATAGACGTTGGACATGCCGTTCTTTTACAACCGATCCAATTAAGAATGATATTCTAGAAAAGGTTGTTTATTATGCATCTCAAGCACCTGTAGGAATGAATTTATATAATAAATTTCTTATTACAATAGTTGATTCTGATAACGTAGGATATTTAAGAAAACATTTAATGGATCATTTTCACGACGAAGACATTACACACAATGCTACAAGTATGATATTAATAAATGTGAATGAAGATACTTATAAGATTCATAAAAGTACTTGTGATAAATCAGCTGGAGCAATAGCTCTAGTTCTTGAATCAATACTAATAAAATATAGGTTAGGTGTTTCGTTTTCAGAAAGTATTTATGATTTTTATGAAAAATATAAAGTTGGTGAATCGGAAAAGGGAAAAATTATATTAAAAAACAAAGGATATGTTCCAATTTTAGCAATTTTTGTTGGATATCCTAAAAATAGAAAGGATAAGGAATCTCAACACCCAATTAAATTTTCCTTTTTTTCTTACCATAAAGATGATGATGACCGATTTAAATAGATTTAATAATAAATTTGATTTTTAATTTTCTTTTCTAATTCTTCGCCAAATAATGTTTTAATAATCAAGAATGAAAAATCTATTACTGCAGCAGCACTTTTACCTGTAATCATATGCTTATCGCTAATGCAATATGCATCAACATATGTGCCACCAAAATCTTCGTTCATTGATGTAAAGCAAGTGTATTTAGTGTCTTTTAAGAAACCTAAATGACCTAAAATAGTTGGACCAGCACAAATTGAAGCAATATACTTATTATTTTTATAAAAATCTTTTATGATATTAATAAAAAATTCGTTTTGTTCGAGTTCAACGTATTCTGGACCGCCAGCAATAAATAAACATCCATATTGATTTAAATCTAAATTCTCTAAATTCAATAAATTTGATACTTCAATATTATATCGGCCTATAGCAGTTGTGCCATGAAGAGAATATACATCAATTGTAATTCCTGCTCTTCTTAAAATAGCAATAGTTCCTATTGCTTCAATATCTTCAAAACCATTTGTTAATATGCACATTAATTTCATATTTTTAATTCCTTTTCTAAATCTTTTATATATTTTATCTTATCTAAATTTTATTGTTAAAAGAATTATAAATTATCTAAATCTCTTGATAAAAATTCTATTGATAAAAAGAAAGTTTTTGTACTATAATATTTAAGCGCTGTTCAGGTGCGGCAAGCATGGGGCCATAGTTAAATGGGATAACGTTAGCTTTGCAAGCTTAAGTTCGGAGTTCGATTCTCCGTGGCTCCACCATATTTTTGCCAGCGTAGCTCAGTTGGTTAGAGCGGTCGGCTCATACCCGGCATGTCGGGGGTTCGAATCCCTTCGCTGGTACCAATCTTGGACCATTAGCGCAATTGGTTAGAGCAAACCGCTCATAACGGTTGGGTTCTGGGTTCAAGTCCTAGATGGTCCACCAATTATATATTTAATGGCTAATTGGAGAAATACCCAAGTGGTTGAAGGGGTCGGTCTTGAAAACCGATAGTAGGGT